>DAHXOW010000067.1 GCA_027364665.1 bacterium
TTGTGGCGTCACCTAAAAGAAAACAAACAAACATTACAAAACCTGTGGCAAAAAAGACCAAGGTTATTTTGACGTATCCCATGTATTTAATCTATGCCTTTAAATAAAGGTTTACAATTATGCCGTTTTCCGCAGGTCGGCAATTACTAAGCTCCGACGCTTGGATTTAACGACGATCATGGAAACAGAGTTTTTGTTGTTGGATCAATCTGCTGAATTTTTGATACTATTTGTTTTTCAGATATTTTTTGTGTTTTGTTCTGGTACAGATTTATATAATAGTAATTAGTCCATGCATCTAAATATTTGGGCCATTTTTGGACAGTTCTTTGTATGCATATCTCGGCAAGTTGTGGATCGTTGTTTTTTAATATTGTTTGACAGGCTAGGGTGGCGGATTGTGGATTAGGATAGGTGGCAACGGCCATGTTCATTAATTTGACCGTTTTGGAGTCTCCGATTTGTTGATAGAATGACTTAAGAGTTAATACGTCTTTTTCCCCATTTTTTGCGATGGCAATGTACTTATTCGGCTCCTTGCTGAAAGGGTTTATCAGTTTCAGTTGATCGTACTCTAAGATAGCCAGGCTATACTGACGTTGTTTGAGGTCATTATCTCCTTCGGCCTTAACTTTTACCCAGGCATAATAACTGATTCCCTCCGCAATAAGTAGAATAAACGCGACAATGAGCCAATACCGCACAACCGAGACGGCTTTTCTGACCTGCTTAACGTTTCTATTTTTTCGGACTTCTTTGGGCATGGAGGATTAGAGATTACTTGGTTGGCCAATGACTAGTTATAAGCAGGGGATTCTCGACCCATCCGGTTTGATAAAAATGTTGCCAAAGACTTTCGGTGATAAACGGCATTATCGGATGAAACATGGTAAGCAAATCGCGCATGGTTCTAATCAAAACGATCCGAGTTTCGGCTTCTAATTTTTGATCGGATATGAGTTTTTTTGATAGTTCGAGATATTGGTCGCAGAAACGATGCCAGAAAAAGTCAAACAGATAGTCTGTCGCCAGGGCGAATTGGTCCTCGTCTAAGCACTTTTCGACCTCGTTTATTGTTTTTGACAGGTCCCGGAGCACTGCCTTGTTTTCTGCATTATCCATTGTTTTCATAAGGTCTTGTAACGGCAGATCAAGAACTTGGTTTTTTCTATAATCTTTGCTGATTAAAAGTATATATCGCGCGGCATTCCAGATTTTGTTGGCCAAGTTCCTGCCGCCAATAGATCTGTCTTCTGTCATGTTAAAATTTTGACCGGCTGAGGTTCCGTGCACTAAGCCCCAGCGCAAAGCATCGGTCCCTGATTTTTCCATGACTTCCAACGGATTGACCGTATTACCTTTTGATTTGCTCATTTTCTTTCCGTATGGATCAAGAACAAGGCCGTGTAAATAGATATGCTTAAAAGGGACTTGGTCGGTTCTGTAAAGAGAAAGCATGATCATTCTGCCTACCCAGAAGAACAAAATGTCTCTGGCGGTTTCCATAACGCCTGTTGGGAAAAATGTTTTATATTTTGAATCGTTTGGATAACCTAAGGCAGCAAAAGGTAATTGACCCGAAGAAAACCACGTGTCAAAAGTGTCTTTGTCTTGTTGCCAGTCTCCGGAATCATCCGGTGCTGTCTGACCGATATGAATTTCGCCGTTTTTAAACCATGCCGGTATAGGAATACCCCAAACGGTTTGTCTGGAGATGTTCCAGTCGATGATGTTTTCCAACCAGGTTATCAAATGATCCGAGCTTTCTTTTGGCGTAATTGTGATTTGGCCTGTTTTTATTGCCTCGATTGCTCTTTTTGCTAAAGGTTTGGTTTTTATCCACCATTGCTCAACCATCAATGGTTCAATAGGTGTGCCGCATTTATAGCACACGGCCACTCTATGATTAATGGCAGTTTTTTTATTGATAAGTTTTTGTTTTTCTAATTGATTGACGACCCACTCTCTTGCTTCAATTATTTTTTTATTTTTAATTTCATCTGGTATCGGTCCGATCATTTTTCCGTGCCTGTCGATTATCTCGATAATAGGCAGATCGTGTCTGGAAGATATCTCATAATCAATATGGCTATGCGCTGGGGTAACTTTTACCGCTCCGGTGCCAAAATCAGGATCAACCGCCCGGTCGGCGACTATCGGTATTCGCCGATCAGTTAGAGGCAAGTTAACCATTTTGCCTATTAGATTTGTGTATCTTTCATCGTTTGGATTAACTGCTACTGCGGCATCTCCCAACATAGTTTCTGGACGAGTAGTGGCAACTGTAATAAATTTGTTTTTTTGTCCAGAGAGAGGATATTTTATTTCAGTGAGAGTCCCTTCTCGATCCTCGTAAACCACTTCCAGATCGGAAAAAGAAGTGTCGTGCTTGATGCAGTAATTTACTAATTTCTTGGCCCGGTAGAGTAATTTATCCTGATTGAGTCGATAATATGTTTGATAAACCGTTTCAACGATGTTTGAGTCTAGAGTAAAATACAGGCTGTCCCAATCACAGGAAGCGCCGAGCAGTTTTATTTGAGAAATAATTTTTTCTCTTTGTGCGTCGACATACTCTCTGATATTTTTTCTCAGATCGTCGGGCGAAAAATCAAAACGGCTTTTGCCTTCTTTTTGCAATTTCTTTTCATATACTACCTGAGTTTCAAAACCGGCGTGATCAGTCCCGGGTATCCAGAGTGTTTTTTTCCCTTTCAACCTAGCATAACGAATCATTAAATCTTCGACAGTAATTCCCAAAGCGTGTCCGACGTGCAAACTCTCGTTAGCGTTGGGTGGCGGCATCAAAATTGAGAAGGCCTCTCTCGAATCAACCTTCGGCTTAAAAGCGTTGTGTTTAAGCCAAAGATTATATATTTCTTTTTCGTGGTCCTTGGCTATGTATGCTTTGGCTAAATCTGGCATATTGTCCTCAAATCACTAGAGAGCAGGTTGCCTCTGAGTGTTCACATCATACCAAGATTGACCTTTATTCTCAAGGTAAATGGGGGTAGCCGCGGAAGCAATCATCGCTGCGTTGTCAGTGCAATATTCAGTATCGGGAAAATAAAATTTGAGCCCATTTTCTTCCGCTATTTGGATAAAAGCTTCTCTAAGTCTTCGGTTAGCCGCCACGCCGCCGGCCAAACAAATTGATTTACAGCCGAATTTTTTGCTCGCCAGTAAAACTTTGCTAATTAAACTGTCGACGACTGCGGCTTGAAATGAGGCGGCTAAATCATTCCTTTGTTTATTAGATAAGTTCTCGTTTTTAATTGATAACAATTCCACCTGTTTTTTTGTAGCCGTCTTTAGTCCAGAAAACGAAAAATCTAATGTGGTTTTTGAGGACAACGCTCTAGGCAATTTATATGCTTCAGGATTTCCTTTTTCGGCTGCCTGTCCAATTGATGGCCCTCCTGGGTAAGGAAGATTTAAAAGCCTGGCGGCTTTGTCGAAAGCTTCGCCCGCCGCATCATCTCTCGTACGTCCTATAATCCGATGATTGATAAGAGACTCAGAAATTATCAGTTCTGTGTGTCCGCCCGAAGCTACCAAGGTTAAAAAAGGAAAATTAATCTCATTTTTGACTCTAGACAAAAAATTACTAAAGATGTGGCCGCGAACATGATTGATGGGTATCAGGGGCTTATTATAAACTAAGGCTAAGGCCTTGGCGGTATTAACTCCAACAAGCAAAGAACCGATTAATC
>DAHXOW010000072.1 GCA_027364665.1 bacterium
CTGGCCAAAATTAAGAAAGATGCCGAGAGCTATATTGGTGAAGCTGTCACTGATGCCGTCATTACTGTGCCCGCTTATTTTGATGATGCCCAAAGACAGGCTACCAAAGATGCCGGAAAAATTGCCGGATTGAACGTGCAACGAATTATCAACGAACCGACGGCGGCGGCTTTGTCCTACGGTCTGGAAAAAAGCAAAAACGAAAAAATTGCCGTCTACGACTTGGGTGGTGGGACTTTCGATATCACCATTTTGGAGTTAGCAACCGTGGACGGTGAGTCCAGCTTTGAAGTTATCTCTACTAACGGCGACACCCATCTCGGGGGGGACGATTTTGATCAGGTTATCATGAAAGATTTTTTGGAGACTTTTAAAAAAGATCAGGGAATTGATCTGTCTGGCGACGTAATGGCTTTGCAACGTTTAAAGGAGGCGGCTGAAAAAGCAAAAATCGAGTTATCTAACACCCAAGAAACCGAGATCAATTTACCATTCATTACCGCTGACGCTTCCGGGCCAAAACATCTGGTGATTAAAATGACCCGCTCAAAATTAGAACAGCTCACCGGGGGTTTGGTTGAACGAACTCTTGAACCATGTAAACGAGCTCTATCTGATGCAAAATTAGAAACAAAAGATATTAACGAGGTTATATTAGTAGGCGGGCAAACCAGGATGCCGTTAGTTATTGAAACGGTGAAAAAATTCTTCGGTCATGAGCCAAGCAAAAGTGTTAATCCGGACGAAGCTGTGGCGTTGGGTGCGGCGATTCAGGGCGGCGTTTTAGGCGGTGAGGTCAAAGATGTCCTATTGTTAGACGTTACGCCACTTTCGTTAGGCATTGAGACGATGGGGGGAGTGATGACTAAATTGATAGAACGAAATACAACTATTCCCACTAGTAAAAGCCACATATTTTCTACCGCAGCCGATAACCAGACTTCGGTTGAAATACATATTCTTCAAGGTGAACGCGAAATGGCTTCCGACAATAAGACACTCGGACGTTTTATTCTAGATGGAATCCCACCGGCCCCTCGCGGCATCCCCCAAGTCGAAGTTACTTACGACATAGATGCCAACGGAATCGTACATGTCGGCGCCAAAGATAAAGCTACTGGCAAAGAGCAAAAAATTACCATCACCGCCTCATCTGGCTTGTCTGATCAGGAAATCGAAAAAATGCGCCAGGATGCCGAGGCACACTCGGAAGAGGACAAAAAAAAGAGAGAACTGGTCGAGACTAAAAATTTGGCAGATAACTTAGTATATACTGCCGAGAAAACCATTCGCGAGCTTGGCGATAAAGCCGATCCTGAATTAAAACGCACGGTTGAGGATCAAGTCATGGCCACCAAAAACGCTTTATCAAGTGATAAACTGGAGGAAATAAATGCAGCAGTTGAAAAATTAAACGAGAGCTTATCTAAACTCGGTTCTGCGGCTTATGAAAAATCATCCGAAACGCCAGAGCAAACCGAGACAGAAGAGAATCCAAATAAAAAATGAAGACTCGAATAGTGGCAATTATTATCGGATTAATTATCATTCTAAGCGGAGGGGGAGCGGCTTATGTCATCTTAAAACAAAATAATAAGCCGTCTGCGCCGAAAGCACCGATTGCCTCTAGCTCGTCTTCATCTACCTCTTCCCCATCATCTTCTACGTCACCTTCAGGCAGCAATTCCGCATCAATTTTGTCAGCTGATCCGACAGTCCAATTTACTACTGAACAGCAGCGATATCAAATCGCTTTGGCAAAAGCTGAAAGTTGGTCTATTTGGAATAATAGTTATCAATTTAGTGGCTTGTTTATCACACTAAACCCCGACCTACTTTTGGATCAGGCAAATGAAGTGTATGTTTTTGACAGTCCCAATGATTCTAGCAACCACCTGACTGTAAGTCTTTCGGAGAGCACCAATGCTACTTTACGCGCCCTGATTCCAATCACCGATTATCAAGGGCTATTATTGCCGATCAATCGACAATATTGGGCTATCAGCTACGCCGAAGCTGTACAAATAGCAAATAAGAACGGCGGCGCAAGTTTTATGAAGAGTAATAAAGTAACAACAATTGACGCTGATCTTATGCGCACCAACCCAAATGATTATTTATATTGGGTTATAACATATCATACCGCAGATGCTTCAACCTATCTAACAGTTAAAATCGACGCCCAAACAAAAACCATCGTTCAATAAATTATGCCAAATAAAGATTATTACGACATTTTAGGTGTTTCTAAAAATGCTTCTGAGGAAGAAATCAAAAATGCCTTCAGACGTCTGGCAAATAAATACCACCCAGACAAAGGAGGAGGACCGGAATCTGAGGCTAAATTTAAAGAGATAAATGAGGCATATCAGGTCCTATCTGATCGTCAGAAGCGCTCTACTTATGATCAGTTCGGATCAGCAGAACCATCCGCTGCCGGTTTTGATTTTCGACAAGCTGGCTTTGATTTTTCAAGCGGATTCGGTTTTTCTGGTGGATTGGGTGATATTTTTGAAGGTATTTTTGGCCAAGCCATGTCTCAAGTGCAAGCTGAGATAAACGTCTCTATTCCTCAGGCGGTCTTAGGAGATACTTTGCATTTTCAAATTGATAATCGGTCCGTCAGTTTGACAATTCCTCCCGGAACTCAGAATGGCCAAACTTTCCGCCTCAAGGGACAGGGAAGATCTTTTCGTGGCGGCGTTGGTGATTTAATTTTGATAGTTAAAATAAACATCCCCCGAAGAATTAGCAGAGAAGAGCGTGACCTGTATAGTCGATTAAAAGATCTAACCGCTTGATTATCGCCTTAATTTATCTGATACTGTAAGGTGGAGTCAAAGGAAATATTCATGGGCGCGATGCCAAGCTGGAATGCAGTTATTGTTTTGGTTTATGTAATTGGTATAGGTTATAATCTTCTATTACACCGTAATAACGCAACCGGTCATATTGCTGCCGGGTATGTCTCTCTTGCCGTTACCCCAACCATCGCTTCATATTTTTACGGCATAGCAACAGGCCAGAAAATGATCCTTGGTCAACTCTGGGTAAAAGGTAACGTGACGCCTCAAACAATCGAGTCTTTAACATTTATCATTTTAACTATCGTTTTATCAAGTTTTCTAATTATCATTCCTAGTGGGAGAAAAGCAGACAATTTGGATCTGTGGGAAATTATCTTGTTCAGTTTTATTTGGGTGACCTTTCTTATTTCAACGGTTCTGTCTTATTTACCAGCTGAAGAATTAACTAGCCTAACTTCTCAAGCTCAATTTATTAATGTAATTTGGTCTTATCATAATCTATGGCTACTTTTACCAGCCTTTGCGATTCTTTTTGCCGGTTTTCGTCGCGGAAATTAGATTGCCAACCGAGCTCAAAAATGATACACTTCCCTAAGTAATTAAGGGTCGTTAGCTCAGCCTGGTTAGAGCACCTGCCTTTTAAGCAGGGTGTCCTGGGTTCAAATCCCAGACGACCCACCATTTCAACTTATCCTACAAACAGGTTTCTTTGTTTTCCTTATAACATTTATCAATCTATGCGTCTCCTGTGTCACAGTTTAAAATCAATAGGCCCGACTAGTAAGTAATCAATCTTTAAGCAAGTGTAAAAACACTTCGGTTGGAACATCAACCTTGCCGAAGCGTTTTAGTCGCTGTTTTCCTTCTTTTTGCTTTTCCAATAGTTTTCGTTTTCTAGTCACGTCTCCGCCGTACAATTTAGCTGTCACGTCTTTACCAACTGCCGGGATATCTTCTCTTGCAACAATTTTTCCTCCTATGGTTGCTTGTAGCGTGATTTCAAACAATTGCCTTGGAATTAATTGTTTTAATTTAAGTAACAACGCCCTTCCTTTTTCCACCGCTTTTGGTTGAAATATGATTGAGGACAAAGAATCGATTTCTTGACCAGCAATTAAAATCTTAACTAAAACCAAGTCGGCAGGACGATAACCAATCAACTCATAACTCATTGATCCGTAGCCAGATGTTAAACCTTTCAAACGATCATAAAAATCAACAATCATTTCAGACACGGGTAATTCATATTTTAAAATAGCCCGATCTTCATCTAAATAATGTAAATCAAGATACTTGCCACGATGCAATTGGGTCATTTCCATAATCGAACCTATGTTACTTTTCGGTAACACTATTTCACAGATTAACCACGGTTCTCTAATCTCCTCTATAGTTGACGAGTCAGGTAACTCAGACGGAGAATGAATGAACGATTCTTGCCCATTCTTTAACTTTAACTGATAAGAAACAGAAGGAGATGTAATGATCAGTTGCAGATTGAATTCTCTTTCCAATCTTTCTTTGACAATTTCTAAATGTAATAAACCTAAAAATCCGCAGCGAAACCCGAAACCAAAAGCGTTTGATGATTCGGGTTCGAATTCGAGAGCGGCATCGCTTAACCTTAATTTAGCCAGCGCTTCTTTTAATAAAGGATAATCATCACCACTTAAACAATACAAACCGGCATAGACCAAAGATTTTGGACGGTGATAACCAGGCAAAGCCTCTGTTATCTGATCACTCAAATTAATCGTATCCCCAACTCTTGCCTGAGAAACATCTTTGAAGCCAGTTACAACATAACCAATTTCTCCCGTTGATAAATCAGGGCAAGGCGATAAGTCGGGAGAGAAAAATCCTACTTCTTCAGATATGGTTGAGCTGCCAACTTGTTTCATCACTAAATGTTGACCGTTTTTCAGGCACCCACTTTTGACTCGTATATAAGCAATTACACCACGATATGAGTCATAGACGCTATCGAAAATTAGGGCTCTGAAATGTTGATCAGTCCATTGTGTAGGGGGCGGGACCTGTGTTATCACCGTTTGTAAAATTTTCTCAACCCCCTCGCCAGTCTTGCCAGAAGCCAAAAGAATCGTTTCTTTATCTACCCCCAAAAGAGAGGCTAGCTCACTTGCGACTTTATCTGGTTCAGCATGAGGTAAATCAATTTTATTCACCACCGGAATAATTGTTAAATTGTGCTCTAAAGCTTGATAAAGGTTAGCCAGTGTTTGAGCCTCAATACCTTGTGAAGCATCAACCAATAAAATCGCTCCTTCAACCGCCGCCAAACTTCTTGATACCTCATAACTAAAATCAACATGTCCAGGAGTATCAATTAAATTAAGCTGATAATTTTGATAATTCATTCTTACCGGCTGCAGTTTGATGGTAATGCCGCGCTCCCTTTCAATGTCCATCGTATCCAGATACTGCGCCCGCATCCGTCTTGATTGTACGGTGCCTGTTATTTCCAAAAAACGATCTGCTAAAGTTGATTTGCCGTGATCAATATGAGCAATAATACAAAAATTGCGAATCATCGAAATCACGGTTCAACTCCAATTTGCATATTATTTTGGCTCAAAGAGATTGATTCAACTTGTCCATAAAGTTGCTGATTAACATAATTATTTATGCTCTGGTTAATCTCGTTTTGTACTTGTGTGGTAGCTAATGGTAGCATTCTGATACCAGCAACCGTTAAATCGTCAACTGTTACTATTATTTTATGGCTCTGATTAACACTAGGAGTGAGACTGACTTTTACCGGCGCTTGAATAAGTGAGCGGGTTAATCCTTTGATATCAATTTGTTGATTAGTAATCGTTGTTGACAGGTCAATGATAGGAATCGGTAACTGACTCAGTACTTGATTTAATTGATCGGCGGATAAATTAACATAAAGTAGACCGTTGCCCCGATTTATCTGGCCCGGCATAATTGTGCTGGCTTTACCGTTAGACGGCAGTCCAACCGCTCCAAAATGCCAATTAAAGGCAACTAACAGACCAACCACAACTGCGACTGCAACTGATATCGACATTAGCCTAATCAATAACTGACCAGAGAATTTAAGCGATCGATCATCCAATTCCGCATAAATTGATTCTGGTTCATTTTGGGGCAATGACTTCTTCTTGAGCCAAGGCATCTTCTTCAACCTTTCGAAACCGATACAGCCAATTTAATTCATCCATTTTCCACAATCTAGCCAATTCCCAATAACTTACAATACCAACTAATGCAGAAACTAATACTTGTACAAACAAGCGAATTACCGTATCGGTTCCTAATCCTCGAATATTTAAAATATCATCAATGTGCAAGCCATCTCCAACCAAATGAATCGTTATCCAGGTCAAAATTCCTGAGCCAGCTGTAATTAACACAATACGACGTAACCCCATCCAGATTTCCTTGTTATTTGTGTTCCAAGAACGAGGTAACATTCTCATCATCATAAACGCCTGGATCCAAACCCCGATACTGTATGCTGCCGCCAAAGAAGCAACATCATTATACGAATTGGTCGAAAACCAAGAAGTATGCGGTAGAGTTGCAGCCAGTATCAGCGTAACGACCGTACCAGTAATTACTGCGTACATCGGACGCATTGTATCTTGTAAAGCATAAAAAGATCTCGCTCCAATATATACAATTGCTTGAGCGGCAAAAGAAAGAGTAAACCAGGCTACTGTATCAATAGTCCGTATCGTATCGGCCCAACTTACGTGATGTCCCAATCCTATATACAACCTAGTAATCTGAGCACGTAACAAAAAAGTTAAAACAGTCAAAGGAATTACTACAAAAAGACTCATCCTAATCGTTTTGTGAATATAATAACTGTACTGTTTTTGATTGTGGTCGGCTACTGCTTCGGATAAAATCGGAAATACCGCGGTTGCTAATGAGGATCCGAAAATAATAGCCGGAGTGGTCTGCAAATCATTGGCCAAAGAAAAAATTGTTAGAGCCCCTGGCTTTAGCTGCGCTGCCAAAAAAGTAAATCCTAATAAAGTAATTTGATCCATGCTAATCGAAAAAGCTCTGGGAACGGTCAATCGTATTATTTTCCATACCTGACGATCCGCAAAATTGAAAATTGGTTTTAATCTGAAGCCAAGAGATAAAAGAGAGGGAAGTTGGGTTAAAAAATGTAGCAATGCTCCAATGACAACCGACCACGCAACACCCGTCACGCCATATTTTGGCAATAGAATCGCCCCAACAATAATCGACAAATTATAAACTAACGGAGCCAAACTGTATGCCACAAACCGTTTATGAGCATTAAGAACCGCGCCAGCAATATAGGAAAGACTAAACAAAAAGGGGGATAAAATCATTATTCTGGCCAATTTAACAGTTTCTTGCTGTTTGACTATTGATAAATTGCTTACCAAATGGGGCGCAAGAATCGGTAACAAAAACCAAAGAATTATTAAAGTAACTACAACAATTGTTACCAAGGTTCCCAACAGTGTGTTGGCAATATTGTTGGCTGTTTTGGCGCCTTGATCTTTCAATGTCTGAGTATATATAGGAATAAAAGCAGCTGAAATTGCTCCCAGGATTAAAATATTAAAAACAAAATCCGGCAAACGAAAAGCTGCGTAGTATGGATCTAATTCGCTTAAGCCGCCGCTGGCACGTGTTGCTAACAAAATATTTCTTATTAATCCTAAGGCATTACTTAAGAACAACGTTACCACTAACCAAGCGGTTGCCGATTTAAGGCCGTTTTTACCGTTTAAAATCGCTTTAATTTTATCAGCCATTAGATTCGGCCTGCTGATAAATCTTTTCGAACGTCGGTTTGTCTAACGTTTCCTGATCCAACAGAGCATTGGCAATGGCAACTAATGCCGTTTTATGTTCGTTGAGCAATTTCTTGGCCGACTTTTGTGCTTGATCAATAATTTCATGAACAGCGCGATCAATCTGAGCGGCAACTTCTTCTGAATAATTGCGCTGCTCTGATATCTCACGGCCCAAGAAAATCATTTCTTCATGCTCGCCAAAAGTTCTTGGACCAAGCTCCCGGCTCATTCCATAACGGGTCACCATGTCTCTAGCAATCTGTGTCGCTGATTTCAGATCGCCTGACGCCCCGGTTGTTATTTGATGATAAATCAATTCTTCAGCCACCCAACCGCCCATCAAAACAACCAAATTAGCCCTGAAATGATTTTCGCTCAAATAATGGCGCTCATCACTAGGATTAGTCAGGGTATACCCCCCTGCCATTCCTCTTGGAATAATAGTAATTTTTTCTACGTTATCTGCATCTGGTAAACTCTGAGACAAAACTGCGTGACCTGCCTCGTGATAGGCGGTCATTTCACGTTCCTGATCAGAATAACGATGAGATTTGCGTTCCGGACCCATAGAAACCCTTTCCACCGCTTCTTGCAGATGATGCTGATCAATGGTCTTGCGGCTATCCCGAACAGCTAAGATTGCCGACTCATTAACAACATTTTTCAAATCTGCGCTGGAAAAACCCGTTGTAATTGCCGCAATTCTGTCCAAATCGACATCTTTTTCTAAGGGTTTGTTTTGGCTATGAAGTTGCAAAACTTCCAAACGTTCCTTGCGATCAGGCAAATTAATAATCACACGACGATCAAAACGACCCGGGCGTAATAAGGCAGGATCCAAAACATCAGGACGATTAGTCGCTCCCATAACAATTACATTGTCGTCAGTTTCAAAACCATCCATTTCCACCAATATCTGATTCAAAGTCTGTTCTCGTTCGTCGTGGCTGCCCCCTAACCCTGACCCTCGCTGTCTGCCTATTGCATCCAACTCATCGATAAAAACAATGCAAGGACTGTTGTGTTTTGCTTTCTGAAACAGATCACGTACTCGACTTGCTCCGACCCCGACAAACATTTCCACAAATTCTGAGGCTGACATAGCAAAGAATGGTACTTTTGCTTCACCTGCCACCGCTTTAGCCAATAAAGTTTTTCCGGTTCCTGGCGGGCCAACAAGTAATACCCCTTTTGGAATTTCCGCACCAAGCGCCTGAAACTTACTTGAATTTTTTAGAAAATCAACAACCTCAGACAATTCCTGTTTTGGTTCGATTAACCCAGCGACATCTTTAAAAGTTATTGGTTTGTTGCCCTCATATGCCCTAGCGCGTGACTTACCGAAAGACATCGCCTTCATGTTTGACCCCTGTGCCTGCCTCATAATTAAATAGAAAAAACCGATAATCAATAAAGTAGGTACCAGGGTTTCCAAAATAATTGTCCATATACCGCTACTGTCAGACTGTTGAACATTAATAGAAACCTTATCGGGGGTAATGCCATAATCTTTCAAAGTTGCATTAGATTCTTCATTGGCAACAACCTGTGCGCCATTTGTTAAATCTGCCGTGACGGTTGTCCCTGACACGGTCAACTGTTTGACCTTGTGTGCATTAACGTCTTTAACAATTTCCGATATCGGAACTTGCTGACCGCTCGAACCGCGAGGCCAAATCATCGCCAATCCGATAATTATAACCACAAGACTAAGCAACAAATAGAAAGTATTTTTTGAGCAACCTTGCTTCATATTTTTGAATTTTATCATAATCTAAGGTAAAAAAATAGACCAAACACACTGTAAATTAGACTCTTAAATTTAAGTAAGTATGGCATCTTTTTGGCGTCAAAGCACCTGGTGGCTTAAGATAAATCCCAAAACCTTGGCCCTTGATTTTTTGTTTATCTTTTTGGTAGCGATGGGTGGATTTGAACCACCGACCTTGGCCTTATGAAGACCCTGCTCTAACCACTGAGCTACATCGCCAAATACACAACGTGCATCCTATAACAGATGCACTCTACAACAACAAATTATCTGGTGGCGGGGGCAGGATTCGAACCTGCGACCTCGGGGTTATGAGCCCCACGAGCTGCCACTGCTCCACCCCGCTTAATTAACAGATCATTTCGCATTTTAACACCAATTACTCAATCAGGCAACTCCCGGTCAAGAACATCCCGATCAAAGCCAATAATTACTTTGGTTTTTTTTGCTTGATTCGTGAATATTAGACAAGGAACCCCGATTTGTCCGCTTTGTTCCAAAAGATTCTGTTTTGCCCTGTCGTCATTTGAAATATCAATCTCGGTCACCGTCAATCCACGCTGATCGAGATAGTCTTTCATCTTCTGACAATGTGGACTGTCTGGTAAAAAATAATAAGTCACTTGTGATTCTGTCATTGTTTCAACTTCCTCAACAACAAATAAGCATCCAACACCGCGAATAATTCACTGGGCCGATCAGCAGCGAATTCCAGACCACCTCGTGTTTCAACAAGCTGCTTAACAACAGGTTCGGCTTGTTCGCTACAGGCGATCAGCGATTCGGGTTGGCCGACTACCCATTGTAACAACGGTAAAGTCAAGTGACTATTGGCGCTGGCAACCAATAAATAACGCCCACCTCTTGCTTCGCAGACAGCCTGTACAGCCGGAACATCAGTAACCTCTGCCGGACGTATAACCGAGCCTAGCGACCCATAATGAATTAGTTCTAACATTCCTAATAGTTTATCCACTCGTTCTATATCCCAAAGTCGTTCATCCGGGCGTTTGGCAAAAATTTTTTCTAATGAAGAATCTGCTTTTAAAAAATAATTGATTACATGATCCTCGACAGCTGCCATATCTTCCTTGACCAGGTCAGCCATAGCTGTAGCTAAAACAGATATCAAACTGGCAGCCGCCTCAGTATCAAGATTAGTATTTTTGGATCTAGCAAATGGATGAACCCTGATACCGATAGAATATTCAGTTGCGGCAAAATAAAAACGCCGCTGAAACTCCTGGTCTTGAGTTTTTGTGGCAGCAATCAGAGCCATTCGCTCCATTATTGTCAATAATTCGCCTCGCGTCTGGTCAAGATATTGTTTCTTTTCTTTGCCCGAGCCGGAAGCCAAATACAAACCCAACCCAGATTCATAGACCAGACTGATTTGATTATTTGATAATGGTGTAGAACCGACAAGCGCTCCAGCCAACACCCCTGTTACGTCGGCGGAATCATGTGATAATAAAACTAGATGAGTATTCGGATTGGCGTTTAAAAACCGCCGCAATGCCAGTGCTTGATCTTCGTTTAGTTCAGGCAAATCGTTATCACGATGACACAAATCATCCAAATGCAAACAGAGTAATACTTCATTGCTTCCCCTATACTGCGATAACCGCTCAGCAATGCTTACCGCTTCTGAATTAATACGCGGCAAAGCTTCGATAATCATTGTTTTTTGATCATCTGACAACGCAGAGAGAATTGATTTTATTTGATCATTTATCTGGTCATAAGCAGTTTGAGCATTATGGCCCAGCAATTCATTAACTGAGGTCAATTCTGGTATCAAACTTCCTAAACGTTGAAAATGCTCGCTGTCAATTTTAGTCAGCAACTGATTGATTGTCGACACCGGATCAACTTTATTACCCATACTAACATGATACGCAACCTAGCCAAGTCCTGCAAGCAAGGATACGTGCCATCATACCAAGATCAGTATAGCCATGAGTTAATCCAGACTCTTGATTGTAAAGCACTAGTCGATAACGGCCATCCCAACCAGAAAGGTGTGAAATAAGAACTGATGAAAAACAATATCGCTAACCATAATAATACCAACCACGGATAATACTTCCAAAGTCTAGTTGTCCACCAAGTCAACATTCCTAAGGAAAAACCGTAAGCTGGTAGGTAATGATAAATAAACA
>DAHXOW010000082.1 GCA_027364665.1 bacterium
AGTTGTAAATCTTTCAGCTTTTTCAGCACATGCTGACCAACCTCAATTATTAAAATGGGTGAGACATTTTCAAAATTTACCAGAACTTTTTTTGACACATGGTGAGGATTCGGCGCGACAGGCGGTGGGAAGATTGGTAGCTGGCCAACAATCGGAAACTAAAATAATTTATCCGACCTTTGATCAGGTTTATACCATATGAACTCAACCGATCTGGTAATTATCGGAGCAGGGGCTGCTGGTATGTCCGCGGCAATTTTTGCTTCGCGCCAAGGATTAAAAACAGTGGTTGTTTCTACTGATTTGGGCGGTCAGACTAACTTGGCACATGTGATGGAAAATTATCCGGGGATACAAGAGGAATCCGGTGTGCGGTTGATGCTGATTATGGCTACGCAAGTCAAAAAGAACGGCGCAGAAATTGTATTACAATCAGTCCAAAACATAGCACGATCGGGAGAAAACTGGCAAGTTACTACTAATCATGATGTTTTTTCTTCCAAGGCAGTTATTTTAGCTTTTGGTAAAACGCCAAGCGGTTTAGAAATAGATAACGAGAAAGATTTTATCGGGCGTGGTTTATGTTACTCTTCTCAAGAAGAAGAAGGTTGGTGGCTAGATCAAAATGTTGCAGTGGTGGGGAGTGGAAATAGTGCCGCGGAAGCGATTATTAATCATGCGACAAAGGCAAAAAAGATTTATTGGGTTGTCAGGGGTAATCAACTGAAGTGCAACGCGATAAATCGACGCCTCATAGATCTGTTACCAAATAATCTGAATTTATTGTTCAACCACCGAATAATGGCCATTAATGGAAAAGAAACAATTGAGGGGATTACTGTGATCGCTGGTGACAACAAAAAAACAAAACTTCGTGTATCAGGCATTCTGTCGGCAACCGGTTATCGCTGGCAATCCGAATGGCTGCCTGAAAATTTGATCCGAGACCAAAGTGACAGAATAGTAGTCGATAATGACCAAAGGACAAATTTGCCAGGGTTATTTGCCGCTGGTGATGTTACCGACACAAATTATCAACAAACGATAATTGCTGCTGGAGATGGTGCAAAGGCTGGTTTAACAGCGGCTCGTTATTTGGGATGTCGTTTGGCCAATTTGGATTGGGGTAAAGATAAATGAAAAAAGTCGCAATTATCTCCTTGTCATCCATTATTGCTGGTTGGGCTATTTTTGCCAGAACTGCTCATTTATCGTGGCCGGCAACAAAGGTTTTCGATGAGGTGTATTTTCCGGTTTTTGCCAATGCTTTTTTGCATAATCGGATAATTTTCGATGTACATCCTCCGTTGGGTAAATTTCTGATCGCGGTTGGTATTAAGTTTTTCGGTTTTAATTCCTTCGGTTGGAGAATCGTGCCGGAAATATTCGGATTGTTGACCCCGTTGCTTTTTATTTATTGGTGGTATAGCTGGCAAAAAGACAAAATCGGAGCTTTAATCATCGGCTGTTATACAGCTTTGGACGGCGCTTTGATTGTGTATTCTAGACTTGGTCTGATGGACGGAATCCTGCTTTTCTTTATATTTCTAACTCTTACGATAGCCGTTAAAGCCAAACGGCAAATTTGGGTAGCTGTGGCCCTTGGCTTAGCGGTCTCGATTAAATGGATAGGATTGGGAGTTCTGGTCCCTGTGGTTTATTTGGCCTGGCGCCGTGGCAAGATTTGGCAACTGCTATCCTGGTTACCTCTAAGCGTAATTATCTATCTAGCGATAATTTATTTGGGTGAGGTGACCGGTGGGGCGCATAATCCGTTGCTTGCGACCTGGACATGGAACGTTCAGGCAATGCATTATCAATTAACACTTAAGGCGACCCATCCTTGGAGCTCTCCATATTGGAGCTGGCCGCTTCTTATTCGGCCGGTTTTGCTTTATTATCAGTCGACAAATAATGGAGTTAGGTTGATTAGCGTTCTCGGTAACCCGATATTATGGTGGTCAAGCGGGCTTGCCGTGGTTGCCAGTGCTATTTATTTAATTGTTAAAAAACCGCAAAATATTTTGGATCACCCTTTGAGCCTGTTATTAATTGGTTGCGGATCAACTTTATTACCCATACTAACATGATACGCAACCTAGCCAAGTCCTGCAAGCAAGGATACGTGCCATCATACCAAGATCAGTATAGCCATGAGTTAATCCAGACTCTTGATTGTAAAGCACTA
>DAHXOW010000083.1 GCA_027364665.1 bacterium
ACTACTCTCCGGTTTCTCAGAATGCTTACCCAACACTTGGCCCAGGACAATCATATAATTTTCAGTTGACTGTAAAAAATACCGGTTCCATTGCCTGGCAACAGGGTCAGGTTAATTTAGGAACAACTAACCCTCAGGACAGGGTCCCGGTATTTATTCGAGAAGGAAATGGGCCGAGCGGATGGATAAAAGCGAATCGTATTGAGATGCAACAAACAAGCGTGTCTCCTGGTCAGACTGCGACGTATTCCTTCTGGATGCAGGTACCAGATAATTTATCTCCGGGGACTTATCGTGAATATTTTCGTGTAGTTGCAGATGGTATTACCTGGATGGAGAATTATGGAATTTATTGGGACGTTCATGTTTTGTCTAAACCAGACATGTATCATTATTCTTTTGTCTCCCAAAACCCATATCCGCCGGCTCTTTCGCCCGGACAGTCGTATAATTTCCAATTGACGGTTAAAAATACAGGAATTGCGACATGGCAACAGGGCCAGGTTAATTTAGGTACGGCCAACCCGCTGGATAGTATTCCTGAGTTTGTAAGGGAAGGTAGCGGTCCGAGCGGGTGGATTGCGCCAAATCGTGTTGAGATGCAACAGACTAGTGTTGCGCCTGGTCAGACTGCCACTTTCTCGTTTTGGATGCAGGTACCGAATAATATGCCGGCCGGGGTTTATAAAGAGTATTTTCGCCCCGTTGCAGACGGTATTACCTGGATGGAAGATGACGGCATTTATTGGAGTGTGGCAGTTAATTAAAACCATATTTTAAACAAAACGAACGATTATTGACAATATAATGCCTCAACTTTATATTGAGAATTATAAAACAGGAGCGAGGATTAAGGTTTTTTGGTCTATATTGTTAACTTTAGTCGTGTGTGCGGCGGTCTTTGGCGGCGGCGACTACTATCTGAACAGCCAAAGTCAAAATCAGCAGAACAAGCTGAATCAACAGGTTTCATCCTTGCAGTCGGAGGTCAACCAGCTGACAAAGGAAAAAGCTTCCGATCAGCAGGCGCTTAATTCACTGGCAGGCAAAATCGATACCGCTCAAAACACCGTTCAGTCGTCCGCCGGCCAGACGACAACGCTAACCTCGAGCTACGCTAACACGAAATACCGCTATTCGTTTGTCTATGACGCAACTAAATCCGGCGTTTACAACTGCCCCGACAACACCGCCGGCCCTTATCAGCCCGCCTCTTTCGATACCGACGTTGTGTGCGTGACTCCGCTTAGCGGCGTGATAAATGATAGCTACGACACGATCTCCGTTAGGGCCAGATCCACCACCGAACAACTAAATGCCGCTACAGTCTTAAACTATCTTTCATTAGAGAGTCAAAAAGGCGGTTGGGCGTCGGTCTTTGGTTCATTTCAAACTCCCACGCAGTTTGCGATCGGCAATCAAGCCGTCACCTATACGGGCTACAAAGTGGCGGCCAGATCCGGGCCGGGTACTTATTACTTCTTGAGTCACAACGGCTATTGGTATATCATCTTTACCGGTTTTGACGGCGGCGATAGCACTGTTCGGGCCTGGTACGGTGATTTCCTCAACGGATTCTCTTTTTTGTCATAGTCGCCGAGGTCTATCAAAAACGCTTAAATCCCGCTAAAATGAGACCAGAGTGGATAAAAACAAATTTCAACTAGAGGTTGACGAGCTGCTGACCCGCGGGGTGGACAGCCTGTTTGATCGTGCCAGATTGGAAGAAAAACTACTGAACGGCAAAAAGCTGCGGATTAAGTTCGGCATTGATCCAACCAGTCCGTATATTCATATCGGTCGGACGGTGCCCATTCTAAAATTAAAAAAATTCCAGGAATTGGGTCATCAGATTGTATTAATCATCGGAGATTTTACCGGATTGATCGGTGACACTAGTGATAAAAATGCCGAGCGTCAGATGCTTAGTAAGGAAACGGTAGAGAAAAATTTGAAAACTTACGCTCAACAATTTGGCAAACTGGTTGATTTAAGCAAGGTGGAAATTCATCATAATTCAGAATGGCTTGGAAAATTAACCTATTGGGAAATTTGTGATCAAGCGGATAAATTCTCGGTTAACGATTTTATTTCCAGAACAAACATTAGAACCAGATTGGAATCGGATGGCCGTGTCTCATTGCGGGAAGTGCTTTATCCGATGATGCAAGGTTATGATTCGCTTATGGTCAAGGCAGATGTTGAGGTTGGCGGATCAGATCAGTGGTTTAATCTATTGGCTGGCCGGACGATGCAAAAATCTTACGGCCATGAATCGCAGGACGTTTTAACCACAAGATTGATGATCGGCCTGGACGGTCGGAAAATGAGTTCCAGCTACGGCAATACGGTTAATATTTTGGATAGCCCGGAAGAAATGTACGGCAAAATAATGAGCATGAAAGATGATTATATTATCGACTATTTCGTTCATTGTACCGAAGTTCCGATGGACAGAATCGAAAATTACAAAACCGCTTTGGATGATGGGGTTAACCCAAGAGATATAAAAATGGAGCTGGCTTTTGAGCTGGCTAAAATGTACCACGGCGAAACCGGGGCGAAAAAAGGCAGAGACTATTTTGACAACACAATTCGCAACAAAGAGACGCCCAAAAAAATTCAAGAAGTAAAGATTAAAAAAGGTAATTTAGCCGAAATTCTGATTTTTATCGGTTTTAGTCAAAGCAAAAGCGAATCACACCGCCTGATACGTGAGGGCGGAGTCAAAGTAAATGAAAAAATTATCGATAACCCAGATCTTCAACCCGAATCTGGTGCGATCATTCAAAAAGGCAAAAGACAATTTGCTAGAATAATTTTTTAATAAAGGCATATGAGAAATAGATCGAATTACTTGTTAATTTTAACCGTCGTCTTATTAATCCTTATTTTGTTGACTATCGCTGGTTGGAGCTTGGCATATCACGTAAGCTGGGCCTGGATTATACGATTGAATTTGGTTTCTCCTATCTCAACCATTTTGGTCGGCATGATTGCATACTACATATATTCTGTTCAGAAGAGAGACTTTAAGATAAATGCGGCTAAGATTATATTTATGGAGATTTGCGAAGCCGAAAAGAAGATACAAGAGGTAAAAACACGTTTGGATAAGAATCCGACGATAGATGATTATTATTTATTGATTTCGATAGACGGCTGGAGGCAAAATAAGTACCTGTTTATTAATGATCTTGTTGATAATGAACTGAGCATGCTGGATAATTTCTATTTGCAATGCAGAGTCTTCGATGAGTTTTTAATGCGACAAATCAATATCATACCTAGGCACATTGATTATAGACTTGAAAATTTACAAAGAATAATCGCTGATATTGCTAAGGAAACGGCCTTGATTGATGCCGACGACAAAACTGATAAGAAAAAAATATACAAGGAAAAAATAAGAAAATTCACAGACATGTTTATTGGTGATGACTCCCCATATACGTACACACCAAGATTATCAGAAACAAAAATAAGGGAATGTTTGTCGGCGCTTTCTCCAATATCAACAACGAGTATAGGTATTAAATTGAAGCAGATAGCCCGCGTTTGATGTGTATTTATGTGTCCGCCGAAAAAACACCTGGTGTGCCCAAAGCCAACGCGAGATCGCCTCTCGTATCGATTGCTTGAAAGTGACGCCGATTTTGAAACATTAGGGTGCATGCAGTGCCCATCATAACCGCTCTGGTCTTTGCACAAGTCGCACGAATCGGATTTTTTGACGAATGATGTTTTATCAAAATTATCAGGCCCAGTCTGCTTAAAGTGCTCCTTTTGTGCTACAATAATCGTATGAATTTAACTAAAAAGGTGGCCTGGAACTCTGGCGTTCAGTTTGCTGGAAGGGTGGCGGCGGTCGCTGTATCGTTTGTCAGCGTTAAATTGCTTACTACTAAATTAGGCCCGGCCGGTTATGGCCAATACGCGGCTATTCTGAACTACGTAACTTTTTTTGGCGTAATGGCCGACTTCGGTTTTTTCTGGATTTTAGTACGAGAATTGTCTTTTGTTAAATCGCGTAAGGAAACTAATTATGTAACTGCTAACATTCTGACGTTTCGTTCGTTTTTTGCCATGCTTGTTTTGGCAATCGCGGTAATCGGGGTGTATCTAGTGCCAACCGGCCTGGTTCAGATGTTGACGCCTCAGTTGAAGTTAGGCATTCTTGTGGTCGCTATAGCAACTTTTTGGCAGTCGTTGAACTCGACCTTTGTTGGGGTTTTTCAAGCAAATTACCAGATGGACCGACCGGTTATTGCCGATATTATAGGGCGAATAGTTTCTCTTGGTCTTTTGGTTCCGTTTTTGTTTTATCATTTAAACGTTGTTTGGTTGGTCTCGGCTATGGTTTGGGGAGCGATGGCTAATTTTGCTATTAATATGGGTTTTTCCAAAAAATATGCCGATTTAAGTTTGGGTTTTGACACCAGGTTTTGGGGCAAAGTTTGGCATGAAAGCTCTGCTTTGGGAATAGTCTCGGTTTTAGCTTTGGTTTATTTTAAAATTGACGGAATAATGTTGGCAGCTATGAAAAACGCCACCGATGTCGGCATTTATTCTGCGCCGTATAAGATAATTGAGATTATTAACGTTTTTCCGGCTATTTTTATGGGTATGGTTTTTACTGCTTTGACTCAGACCTGGCAAACCGACCGTGAGCGGGCTAATCATTTAATAAATCGCTCCATTGAAGCAATGACCCTGATTGCATTGCCGGTTTTAGTAGGCGGGGTTATTTTGGCTAAGCCGATAATGATTTTAATATCCTCGGCCAGTTATGCCAATTATTCTACGGTCACGGTCTGGTTACAGGGACACGCTTTCCGCTTCGATGGTATTCTAGTGTTACAACTTTTGTTGGTGGCGGTGGCAATAGACGCTTATGCCAATATTTTCGGCAAGGGAATTATCGCGTTCGGCTCAACCAAACTTTTGCTTTGGCCGAATATCGCGGCAGTTATAGTTAACGTCGGTCTGAATTTATTTGTTATCCCTCGTTGGTCATATGCCGGAGCAACGATCGTGACTATTATTACCGAAGGGCTGGTTTTGTTGCTTCAAATCCTAATTATTCGCCGCTTTATCCGTTTACGCATTCCGTGGGGGATGTTGGGCCGAGCAATTCTGGCGGTTTTGACTATGGCTGTTGTCCTTTGGCCGCTGCGCAATCACTTTGCTTTAATCGGGGTAATGGTCGGTACGGCTGTTTATCTGGGAGCGGCATGGTTATTTAAAGCTATTTCGCCCGAATCAGTTCGTCTGCTTAGAGAAAGGTCCTAGTTATGCGTGTTGGTTTAGATATTCAAACTACCCTGGGAGAAAAAACCGGTTTTGGTTTTTATGTGGAAAACCTGGCTGCAGCGCTTAAGAAACAGATCGGCCAGGAAGACCGGTTGTTAATGTATGCTCCGGAGCGCCAGCAGGACCTGAATACGATCGAACGTTGGTGGTGGGATCAGGTCACTCTGGCTCGACAGGCCAAGCATGATCAGCTGGATATCTTTCATCAGCCGGCTTTCTCCGCTCCGATTTTTTACCGCGGGAAAACGGTGGTGACCATTCACGACGCCATTAGCCTGTTTCACAAGGATATCCCGCTCGTCTCGCGCCAGTATTATGCCAAATGGATGCCCTTCTCCTATCGTTTTGCCGATCATGTTATCACTGTCTCAAATCATTCGAAAAAAGACAT
>DAHXOW010000001.1 GCA_027364665.1 bacterium
ACAGTGTGAATGTACCAATTAAAAGACGGATTATTCAACTTATTATTAAATTTCTGTAAAACATGATGCATAACAGATGCTAAATCGGACATCTCATCATTAGTTACCTGGTTAATCGAAGAATGATGCTTTAAAAGAGTAATTAAAACCTCAAAAGGAAATCTTGGTGCAAATGCAGTAAACGCTGCCGCTTGATTGTTTGCATTGATTAAACGATTGGGATGTTTCATCTGATAGGTAGTTAAATCACAAAGTAAACAACGGTTGTGATGTGAAAAATAATGACTTGATACGTTTATTTCGCGTTCCAATAAAGGTGGAATTAAAAGACTCGCAACGAACTGTGCATGGGGATGAGCAATTGAAGCCCCTGATTCTTGGCCGTGGTTATAAAAGGGCAAAACCGCAGAAATGGATTGCTGATCTTGATAGGCCACAACACGATCTCGTAAAATTATAAGCAGATCTAATAATTTTCTTGAGCTAAGCAGATTTAAAGCATCCGCCGGATCAGAGGCAACGATAACCTGATGTTCACCAAAACTGCCTATTTCGTTAAATAAGCCTGACTCTCTTTGTTCCATGCGCGGGGTTTCTACAAAGGCGGGATATTTGTTAGGAATAACGAAAAAATGTTGACTGGCAATTCCGGATAAACGATCATTCCAAGCTTCTCCACCGATACACAACGGACAATTATCCAAATGCGACATATGGCTAGAAAATGGTCGCATGGCATATTCCTCGGGCCTAGATGCTCTTTTTGGTGCGATAACTGACCATTCGTCTGTGAGTGGATTTTGACGGATTTTAGGCACGGTTTTTCTCCAAAGAAACAAGGTATTGCGGTTTTGCGGCTAAGCCACTTCGATAACAATGAGTCAAGGCTATCGCTAGCCCGTCCCAAGCATCATCAATTTTAGTGCGCATTTGATCTATTTCTAAAATTTTCTTTGTCATGGCAATGATTTGTTTTTTGTCCGCTTTGCCATAACCTGTAATTTGTTGTTTAACTTGCATTGGCGTGTACTCAAAAACAGGTTTCGCTGCTTGTTCACAAGCTAACAAAATTACCCCTCTGGCTTGTCCCACACCTATAGCAGTAGTGACGTTTCTGGCGAAGAATAATTTTTCCAAAACGATCACATCTGGATTCATGGACCTGATCAGATCAGTTATTTGTTCAAATAATTCCTTTAATCTTAATTCGTCGCGCTTATCTTTATCTGTGTTGATCGTCGAATAACGAGCATTAACGTCTCCTACAGCGATTTGTCCATCTAAGCAATGAATCAACCCATACCCAACAGTGGCGGTGCCTGGATCAATACCCAAAACTTTCATTCAGTATCCTCGGTGTTAGTGTTTACTTCAGAGACATCGTCCAAATTATCCAACTGTTCTAGCAAGGATTGTAACTTAAGAGCATTTTCTTTATCCAGTCGAAGAACAATTTTTGGTATCCATTCTAATTTTGCATCAACAATTGTAAATCCAAGCCGTTCAATATTTTGCCTGATGATTTGTAAATCACGCGGACTTGTTAAAACCCGAGTGGTTTGGTCAACCGTTTCGAAGTCGTCAATTGGCAAATCTAACAATGCAAGCTGAAGGTTCTCGGTCTGATCCGTCGTATGTTCGATATATAACACCCCAGATTGCTTAAACTGATAAGTAACTGAACCTTCGTCAGCCAATCGTCCACCATGCTTTGTGACAGCTGTGCGGATGTCTGTGTAGGCACGAAGGCGATTATCGGTAACCGCAGTAATAACCAAAGCGGCTCCACCGGGGCCATACGCTTCGTAGATAATTTCCTCAACTAAATTGGCGCCCTCCCCCTTACCGGTACCCCGAACAATTGCTCTGTCAATATTGTCTTTTGGCATAGCAGCTTGTTTAGCTTTATCGACAGCAAGGCGTAGTTTGAAATTAAATTCAGGGTCCCCGCCTTCTCTTGCTGCAACAGTAATCATATTGGCAAGTTTGGTAAATGCGGCACCGCGTTTTGCATCGGTGGCAAATTTTTGCCTCTTTGTTGTTGCCCACTTGCTGTGTCCTGACATGGCTCCAAAGTACCATTTTTTCTCAAAGATGACCAGTTTTTTCTCAGACAAAAGGCAGTATCAAATCACGCAGCAAGACTAATCTTTCGCTAAAACGACTCGTACCTCAAAGCGGTGGGTGTACAGACTTAATGAAAAGTAGTAGAATGTAACCCATGGTTAGGAATTACGCCGAGCGGCTAGCGCGAGCGGAGCGGCGAGTTCGGGCTATATATATAAGTAGTTATATTCCCCGTCCTTGTGGCATCGCGACTTTTACGAAAGATTTAACCACCTCAATCAATGTGTTGAATCCGCATTGTCTAGCAGAAATTGTGGTGGTTACTCCGTCACAAAATCAGTACGAATATCCTTGGGAAGTCAAATTTCGTTTTGAACAAGAGAAT
>DAHXOW010000024.1 GCA_027364665.1 bacterium
GTCGCTTCTTTTATGCATGTACCAAAAAATAAGGCCAAACGGGTTTTTCAGTCGCTTGGCCGCATAATAAAACCAGGTGGGATTGGATTAGTTACCCTTAAAGAAGGGCGAGGGGAACGAGTTGTTAAATCCGAGTTCGGAAAAAGACTTTTTGTCTTTTACGAAAACAACGAATTTTTTAATTTGATTGAAAACCAAAGTTTCCGGGTTCTGGCACAAACAACAAAACCCGGGGCAATTGGCAACTGGCTATGCTATCTGATGCAAAAGGAGGAAGAAAAAAATGAAAGATCCGATAGCTGATAAGCGAGCAAAACAAATGCTTGACTTAATCAATAATGCATATCGGGAAAAATACTATAATCGTTCGGGTCCGCCGATTGGGATAGAGCGATTAGCAGTCCTTGTAAGTGAAGCTGTTCACTGGCAAATCACCATAAAGGCGGGTGAAAAAGGGCTGTTTATAACGCGTGATCAAATAATAATCCGAGAAAATACCGACTATTTAACGCAAAGATTTTATGTCGGACATTGTTTTGGTCACATTTTTCACACCCTGAGGTCGGATATGAGCAATCGAATGGAAGACCTGGCAGGCGCCGAAAAATCACAGGAAGAGGATATCTGCGACAGGATTGCTTTTCAGTTGCTTTATCCAAAATACGCCAGAACAGCCGAAAAAAACCCGGTGGTTTTAGCCAAAAAATTTCACTTACCGGTTGATAGTTTTTTTAAATATTTAGGCACCGCGCTAATTTAGGCGGTGCTTTTGCATTTGCTACAAATTCTGCGTTTGAGAAATACGAACTACTCCATGATGTCGGGCTCGATTCGCAAACTCTATACAGACACCGAACCCAAACCCTGTTATCGACTCTTGACCGCGCGATTTTCTAAAACATTACTCACCTTCGGCAAAGATGTGCAAAAACCGCCTAGAGAATATCCTCGTCATCACTCTCATCAGGCTTATCATCGGTTGGGCTACCATGATCTTGAGAAGCGTTCATTGGAAACCCGGGGTTCATAGCTACCCCCGTCGGCTTACTGTTTATTGCTGCCGTTGATAGATTAGCGAACGGGGAAGCCACTGGCTTATTTTGATCAGAACCCGATTGATTAGTGCCGGTCGGCGAAGGGGGCGAAACAGGGGCTGGCTGTGATGGCGTAGTGATAGCAGGTTGATTAACAAGCTTGGAAACCTCATTTTCCGTCACCAGAGGACCAACTTTGGAAATTGGCGGAATCGGTGGAGGAGGAACTGGAGGGCGGGGAATCGGGGGTGGCATGGGAGAAGGAGTCGGGGATGCGGGCTTGATAGGCGGAGGAGGGGTTGACGGCATCCAAGCTGGTTTTGGCGGGGCCGACGTCGGTCCAATCTCTGAAACGGGTGAACCAAGTTTGTTCAATAAACTAATCGGCACCAACGCAGCAATCGCCCCGCTACCCCTAGTGATAACGTACGGGTTCTCTTCATCCAGTTTGTCAAGCATTCGGTCGAGCTGATCTTTTACCTTATCAGCCGGGATAATATTCTCAACTGGTACTTTCATACCTGCCCCTCCTCATTTCTTACTAATTATAATAAACAATTTCCAAAAATGTTACAAACACATCATCTCTTGTTATACTTGTAGAGTATTTTAGATGATGATTTGGAGGGATTTATTGGCAGTTAATCTGGCCGAGGAAGCAAAAAGGTTTGATAGAGAGGAAGAGGAAAAACAGGCTCAAGCCAAAGCCCAAAGTTTGGGTTTGCCGTATTTGAACCTTGCCAAAAAACACCTTGATCCGGAGGTCTTAGCGATTCTTCCTAAGTCAGCAGTTGAATCACTACAGTGTTTGGCCTTAACAATTTCTGGGACAAATTTACAAATCGGCGTAATTAATCCGGAAGATACGACAATATCTGAAGGGCTCAAAGCTTTGAGCACGGCTATTAATTATAATTTAGAACTAAATGTTATTTCGTTATCAAGCTACAACTATGGTAAAAAAACCTACGACCTATTTGTCCGAGAAAATAACTCCGATCAAATTATAGACATTTCAAACGAAAATCGCTCGCGACTGGAAACGCTTGCAAAAGAAATCGAGCTTGACCCAAGGCAAGCCAGTTTAAATGTGAGTGATTTATTGCTGCTTATTCTTTCTCGGGCGGTTAAAGAGCAGGCGTCTGACATTCACTTTGAGCCGTCAGACAACAGTTTAATCATTCGCTTCCGATTAGACGGTGTCCTGCACGAGCGCTTTAAATTAAATAAAGAAGTTTGGCACGGGCTGTCATCTCGATTAAAATATTTGGCCAGAATGTCCA
>DAHXOW010000029.1 GCA_027364665.1 bacterium
GATTAAGGAAAATGAAGCGGAGGTTTTTGAGTTGATTCAATCAAAAGAAGCGGATCTGGGAGTGGATAGGGCAATTCAAACCGCTCTTGGAGCAGTGGAGCGATTAAAGTCGACTGATCAAGACCAAAGATTTTGAATCAAAACTAACAAAATTATTTTAAAATGACCGATTCAAAGAGAAAAATACAGATTGGTGTAATGGGCTCGGCGGCGGATCTGAAATACGATGCCGATTTGGAGAAAATCGCCGAGGATACCGGGTACGAAATAGCCAGAAATAACGCCGTTTTGGTTTTCGGTGCCGAAAAAGATTATGACTCCCTGTCGACCGCCGCGTGCCGAGGCGCTAAAAAAGCAGGCGGTTTAACCGTCGGGATTACCTATGGCAAGGGACTGAATATTTTCGAAAAAGAAAATGCCGATATCGTTATCGCCAACGGATTGGAAAGAGGGGGAGGAAGAGAAACCGCGTTGGTTTTAAGTTGTGATGCCATCATTGCCCTAAGCGGCGGATCAGGAACCCTGACCGAAATCGCGATTGCTTATCAAGCAAATATTCCGGTGGTTGTGATAAAAAATACCGGCGGCTGGTCGGAAAAACTGGCCGGTGTATTTTTGGACGAGCGTAAAAGAATAAGAATCGAAACGGCTGACAATGCTCAGGAAGCGGTCAGAAAAGTTTTCCAATTGATTACGGCCGGCAGATAACAGCCGGAATTATAGACAAATAAGTGAAATCTTGAATTCGAAGAACGATTAGATACCAGCTTTGCTGGTAGTAAAAGAGTTAGAACCTGACTCACAATAATTATTTGAGACATTTGAATCAAAGCATGATATACGCCAAACAAAAAGCCGATTATGATTATAACCGGCTTAATATAAATGGGGGCACGACGGGATTCGAACCCGCGACATCCTGATCCACAGTCAGGCGCTCTGATCCCCTGAACTACGTGCCCCACCGTGAATCTTGTTGCAAAGATAAACTTTTAATCCAATCTGTCAACGCCTTGTACGAGATGAGTACATAGGTAACACTTGGTATGTATTCTCAATAAACGCTAATGGGGTAGCGTAGTCAAGCGACTGGTGGGGACGGTGGTAGCTGTACTCTATTAACCAGTCGGTTAGGTCTTTGTTGAATCCAGGTACGTTGTCGGTAAGATGACCTAAGTCTGTGAACTCTTCCTGGATGGTACGGTTGAATCTCTCAATAGCCGAATTGTCGGTCGGGGTCCTCACTCGACTGTAGTACCGGGTGAGATTCAGCTTTTGGATAGCATCGGCAAAGAGGCCTTCAAACTCGCTCCCGTTGTCTGTTTGGAGGTTTTTAATCTGGTGGTCAACTAAGTACATAAGACGGTTTAAGAAGTCGGTGGTGTGTTTCGAAGCCTTACTGGGATACATACGGGCGTAGGCTAGTTTGGTATGAGGATCAATAGCGGTAAAGATATACCGTTTGGTATTTAAGAAGTACAAGACAATTCCATCTAGGCAGAATAGAAAGTTCTGGCAGTGCTCTTTCTTTAACTCAGTAATACGTTTTTTCAATTGCGCTTGTTTTCGTTTGTTAGCCGCTCGTCTTGTTTTTTCGGGATGCCAGTATAGTTGTTTATCCTCAATAACTCTCTGTATCTGCCAGGCAGAGATAGATTCGGCGTATCTTTGCTCATACAAGACTCGTAGTTTCATCTTACCGTAACGGATGTGTTCCTGACGTAGATTAAGCACTCTTAGTCGTTGTGTCGTGGTAAGCTTTCTTTGTCCTTTTCTGGTCCGGACGGGAGCCGTTGAGTGTGATTCAAGGGTAGTTAAACAGCGAGGATTGTAGTGTTTGTACCAGTGGTAGAAAGTCTTTCTGGCAATACCGAAGTGGCGACAGGTTAGAGCCACATTACCATGTCTTTGGTAGTAATCCATCCACTGCAACCGCAGTTTAGCTTTTTTGGACAGGGACTTTGCTCTTTCCAGGTGTCCACTTCCTGGTAAGATATGGGTGAGATACATCGCAGTACCACTGAACTGACCGTTCATGGCAGTAACCTCCTGGTTCACTTATTGTTTGATTCAACGAGTATACCGGTGTTACCGATGTATCTCATCTTTTGCACTATAAAGGATGGGATAGTTTCGGGCATCCTTCTCGGTGGCAATCTTCTTTCGACCAATTCCCTTATCGGCACGCCTTATTCGCCTGACTACACCAACTCGATTTGGTTTTGGGAAGAAGTCAACGAGTGTCCGGCAAAAGTGGATTTTTATCTTTCTAAATTTAAACTGTCTGGAAATTTAAATAAAATTAAAGCTATGATCATCGGTCATTTATCCGGATATGGCGATAAAAAATATCCGCAGGATAACAGAGATATCACCGATATAATTCTTGAGCTTACTAAAGGATACAACTTTCCAATCATTAAGACTCAAACCTTTGGTCATGAAATAGCTAAGTTTTATACCTATCCGATTGGAATCGTCGCCAATTTGGATACGGGTTATCAAACCCTTACATTCGACGAATCTTCAGTAAAATGAAATGAGCACTCTTTTTAAAAGTCTACACTAGTTAGTTATCAGGTTTTGCCATTCGATTTGGCATTTTAAAAATGTAAAATAGATTTTGGAAGATAATCTAGGAAGGCGAGACAATTTTTGCCTATCGAATATGGAAATCGCCTGTTTTGCCCGGCAGATCTGCCAATCTCTGATACGATCCAATCAAACTACCGATCCGGTGGTGTTACCGATGTGCCCAGCTAGTACAGACCTTGTATTTACCGTTATAATCCGTTATAATCCGTTATAC
>DAHXOW010000055.1 GCA_027364665.1 bacterium
TGCAGATTTATCATCGACTGGCGAATAAGAACTAAAAGGCGGTATTCAAGATCGATAACTTCAGTCCTCAAATCCGGTATAGAGCCGGTCGCCAAAGCTGTCCGTGACAGTAGTAAAATCCGAACGAATCGTTCATACTAAAACGTGAAGAGGTATTTTATAGCCAAAATCACCGGCATTTTAGCCAGAGAGATTATTGATTCTCGCGGAGAGCCGACCGTTGAGGTTGATCTTAGTTTGGAAAATGGTGGCCGCGGCCTTGCTCAGGTTGAAAGCGGCGCGTCGATCGGTTCGTATGAAGCCCACGATATTCGTGACGGAGACATGTCCAGATTGAAAGGCAAGGGCGTTTTGAGGGTAGTCGAGAGCATTAATCATGTTCTTGCTCCGGAATTATTGAACATGGAGTTTCCCGACCAGAAGATTTTTGATCAATTTTTGATCGGACTGGATGGCACTCCCAATTTGGAGCGCTACGGTGCCAACGGAATTTTAGGTTTATCAATTGCCTTTGCTCAGGCTGTTGCCGATCAGAATAAAATTCCTCTTTATCAGATATTTGGCCAAGGAAGACGAATGCCCATACCGATGTTCACCATTTTTAATGGCGGTAAATTAGCTTCTTTTTCCACGGATGTTCAGGAATTTAACGTCTTAATTAAAGACGCCCCAAGTTTTGCCGAAAGTTTAAGGGCCGGGGCAGAAATTTATCACTCTGTCGGCCAGATTTTGGACGAACAGGGTCTCAATAAAAAGATCGGCGACGAGGGCGGCTATGCCGTTCCGGGGGCGACAACCGATCAGGGTATGGAACTGATTGTTGAAGGAGCCAAGCGAGCCGGTTACTCCGAGGGACGAATCGGCATTGTCATTGATGAGGCGGCCAACAGTCTTTATACAGACCAACGTCGTTATCACCTGCTGCATCATCAGCAGGAGGACGTGGAAAGTGATTATTTGATTCGTAAATTTGAAAGCTTAAAAGAGCGTTTTCCCTTGATGGGTGTTGAAGACGGTTTGGCTGATCAGGACTGGGAAGGCTGGATAGAGCTGACGAAACGCTTGGGTGATAAGATCATGATTATCGGAGACGATATTTTTTCGACCAACGCCGTCAGACTGACTAAGGGAAAAGAAAGCGGAGTGGCGAACGCGGTAATGATAAAACCCTCTCAAATAGGGACAATTACCGGCGCCATAGAGGCTACAAAAACGGCTAACGATCAGAATTATACGCCTGTTTTGTCTCAACGCTCCGGTGACACTGAAAGCGCTTACCTAACACATTTGGCAGTGGGATTGGGCTTTCCGTATGTTAAGTTCGGTGCTCCGGCTCGAGGTGAGAGAACGGTCAAATACAATGAACTTTTACGGATTGAAGAAGGACTAAATCAGGTTCTGGAAAATAGCCACTAGGCGCCAAGGGCGTCAAGTGGGATGACGTTGATCCCGTCCGGACGGATGGTGGCGAATCCAGAACTTATAACCACATTTAACGATATTAAATCCCGTCGTTTTTCGTCGGTTAACTTATCTCGAAATTTGCAGAGTGATTTGACGCCGTTCCTAATTAAGTCATTCCCCGTTTTTCTGGCATTCTGTTCCCTATATTGCGGATTTCTAATTCCTCATTTTTCGGAAATTTCTTGGATAATTGCCCCGGTAAATTATTTGGATCTTATCGTGTAAAGATTATAATCAGCTCGTGTGAAACAGGTTATTTTTGTCCTATCAATTGTCCTAATGGGTGGGACAATTTTTTACTCGATTTAAGATCAAAAAAGAATAAATTTTTTATCCCTTACCCTATATATAAATATATACCGGGGTAGGCTTGGTATATTTAATAAAATGGCTGGTATATAAAAATAAAATGGAACTGCCAAAAACAACTAAAAAACAACAACAAATCATATCTCTAATCTATCTTTACCGCTGCTTAGACCGTATTCAAATCCGATCATTTCTCAATCACACAAACAAAAGCAAAATCAACATCTAATTATCCGATCCGGTCACAAAAATGCTTAGGCTAAACACCCGGACATAATTTCAAAGAAAATCTTATCTCACTATTATTTATTTCATAACAACATTGGGTATAAATATATTGGTCTGGTAAAATACAATGTACGATGCGTGTGCCGCTGAGCGTATGTAGAAGATCCAAGCGTTAAAAAGAGCCGCGTTATATCAAGAAGATCAGGAATATAGTCGAGCAGGATAAAATATGACATTTAATGACAATACGTCATTTTAATCTAATTTTATGTAGTGACAGTACATATAATTTGACAAATATAATGTATTAGCATAATATGGCAATGTGATGATTAAACGATTTTATGACAACCTTGAAGACTACTTTACCCCTAACAGAGCGGTGATCTTGTTCGGGCCAAGGCAAATTGGCAAAACTACACTTTTGAACAATTTTTTGGCACGTACAAATCTCAAGTACCGACTAGACAGCGGTGAAGACATAAATATTAAGAAAATACTTAGTTCCCAGGACTTTAGGCTGATCGATGAGTACGTGGCTAAAGCTGACCTCATCGCAATCGATGAGGCTCAGCAAATACCGAATATTGGTATGGGGCTAAAGATAATCGTAGATCATCACTCTGACAAGAAGGTGATAGCAACCGGCTCGTCTTCTTTTGATCTGGCAAAGCAAGTCGGAGAGCCATTAACGGGTCGCAAATGGGACCTGACCCTTTATCCTGTGTCTCAGATCGAGTTATCGGCAGACATGAATCGTTATGATCTAAAACAGCGGCTTGAGGAATACTTAATATTTGGTGGGTATCCCGAAATCATAACCGCCGACAACCGGTCTGACAAGATTGCTATTTTAGAAAACATCGCAGGGTCGTACTTATTCAAAGACATACTAGAGTTTGATGCGATCCGCGGCTCTAACCTAATACTCAGTCTTGTGAGGCTACTTGCGTTTCAGGTTGGCCACGAGGTGTCACTGAATGAGCTTGCGAACCAGCTCGATATGAACGTGCGCACCGTTGAGCGCTACCTTGATCTGTTAGAGAAGACATTTGTTGTTTGCCGCGTAGGTGCTTATAGCCGTAATTTACGATCAGAAGTGCGAAGTAAGCAAAAGTACTATTTCTTCGATAACGGCATTAGAAACGCCGTAATCGGGCAGTTTAATAGTCTGGACAGCAGAAATGATGTTGGTCAGTTATGGGAGAACTTTATCTTTACTGAACGGATGAAAAAACGATCTTATCATAGAATTCACGGCAGAACATACTTTTGGAGAACCTATGATCAACATGAGATTGATTTTGTTGAGGAACGAGACGGTAAACTGTATGGTTTTGAATGTAAGTGGTCGGAGAAGCGTGAGGTGAAAGCGCCAAAAGAGTGGCTCAGTACTTACCCGGAAGCTGAGTTTCAGGTTGTTACACCGGCAAATTACCTCGATTATATAACGTAAGAGGCATATTCTAAGCGAATTACGGGCAGATTAAGAAAGGGTGAAAACGGTAAAACGACGATCGTCGTTAACTTTGCCTCTGTAATAATCATGGACAAATGTTGATAATATCAAGGGTATTATGTAATTTTTATACAAAATATTGACTTTTTGAGCAACATTATACTAATATAGTACTATGGAAAATGCTAATTCAACTCGGTTACTTAGATTCAAAATTAAAAACTTCAGATCGTTTTGTCGTGAGCAAACGCTTAATTTCGCGTCGGGAGACAAGGCTTGTAAAGTAACTGCAATCTACGGACCAAATGCCGGTGGTAAATCGAATATCACCAAAGCGTTGTCTTTTGTTAAGTGGTATATTGTTCATTCTAACGATGCCAGTTTGTTGCAAGTACCATTTGATCCTTTCCTATTCAGAGAGGGTTCTATCAACAGCCCGTCAGAGTTCGAGATTGAAATTGTCCAGAAAGGCAGACGTTTCATTTATGGGTTTGCCGTGGTGCAAAGTGGAGTCGAGCGTGAATATCTTTACGAGGTAATGAGCAGAACCGGCCGGGCAAGGGTAATTTTTGAACGAACGAACAGAAAATTAAATCCTTCCGCAGAAAAATATGGTTTTGGCAAAAAATTATTTGAAAGCACCAGAGATGCTAGCTTATTGATAACTAAAGCGAGAGAAAACAATAATGAGTACGCAAACCAAATATTCGACTGGACGAGTAGTCTCAATATTCTTTTCGGAATGACCAATGAAGCTATGCAATGGAGTGTTCAGTGGCTGAAGGAAAATCCGAATATGCACAATCAGGTAATGGAATTGACAAAAGAGGCAGATTTATGGATACGGGATTTTGCCCTTGAAGACGTGGAAATGCCCTCAGAGGTGATAAAAAACTTACCGTTTATTGATCGGGTGAAAGAACAGATCCCGAGAAAGCAAACGGTCGTCAAAACCTATCATGTGGTCAGGGATTCAAAACAAAGGATAATTCGAAAGACGGTTCTTGATTTATTTAACGGAGAATCGTCTGGAACGCAAAGGTTTTTTGAATTGGCCGCCCCCTTAATTGATACTTTATTAAACGGGAAAGTCTTATACATTGATGAGTTTGAATCCAATTTGCATCCGGATATTTGTCAATTTATTGTTTCTCTGTTTAATAAATCCCCGCTTAATCACGGTGCCCAGCTTATTGTTAATACGCACGACACCTATCTAATGAAGATATTGGACAGAGAAGAGGTGCTTTTTGTTGAGAAAAATCATTTAGAAGAATCCGTGATCAGTGCTTTGATCGATAAATCGGTTAGGGATTCGGAATCTTTCGAAAAGCGCTACAGACAAGGCTTATATGGGGCAAAACCGCAAATTAAAACCGTCACGGAACAATAATTACGAAACAAAAACGAACCGACCATCCATTATGCTTATTTGTTGTGAGGGACAAAAGACCGAGCCGCAATATTTCAACATTATAACCAAACTATTTAGAATTAGGAATCAAATTCGAATCAGAATTGTCGGAGGCAAGGGCCAATATGAAGCCTTAATAAAAAAGGCCGCAAAGATACGTAAAGATCTGGCGAAAAACGAACTGCGTCTTGACGAAGATAAAATAGAAACTTGGGTGGTTTGTGATAAAGACAATACGCGTCTGGCATTTACCGAACTGAAAAACTATGCAGACACACAAAAAGTGCAATTAGCCTTTTCCGATCCCAGGTTTGAAGTTTTCCTGCTGCAAAATTTAACTAGTGTGGCTATCACCGGTGTCGATCGATTGGATTCACGCATTAGTAAACGGTTGCAAGAAATTACCAGAGAAAAAGTGATTACGTATAACAAAACGGACTTATCTGTTTTTGAAGAGATTTTTGACAAAACTCCCTCGCTTGTCTACCAAGCGATAGAAAATTGTAAAAAACTTGAAAATCCAGACGCCTCTCCATTCACGACCACCCACCTGCTCTTAAAAAGATTGCTTTCCTTTATTCCAGGAGCCGATATTAACAAGCTTGTTTGAGGATTTTTTTGTGATTTATCGGTATTAAACAGGCAGCTTTTGGTATCATCAACAGTATCAGCGGGCGGATACCTTTTTTTGCCCGATTTAAGATCAAAAATAACAAATTTTTTATCCCTTACCCTATATATAAATATATACCAGGGTAGGCTTGGTATATTTAATAAAATGGCTGGTATAAGACAAAATAAAAAAACAAATCAAAACCAAAGCTAAATTAAAATTAAGAAAAAAACCAACAAAACTAAAATAATAAAAAAACGGGTTAATCCGACAGAAACGAATCAGAACAAATCAAAAACAAACAAACAAACAAACAAACAAACAAATAGCTCAAATCACACGTAACAACCAACTCGCGCAATATAACGGCCGACGAATTTAAATCGACCTACTTAATAATGCTCGATTCCAAAAAATGAATCTGCCCGTTCTTGATACGGTCATTTGATGGCAATTGTTTTTCCAACCTCCCGAGATATAATGAGGCCATATTCTTGCACTTAGGGGGGTGAAAGAAGTGACAAGGGGGCACAACCGGGATTCTCGACCAAAGCGCGTTGGCAGTAACTTCTCTTATAAAGAACCGCAACGATACGACAGGCCGATAAAGCAACAGAAGATACGACCGCCAGCGCCACCTCCTCAAAAAAAGAGGAAGTAGAAGAGTCTCGAATAAAACTAGGGGGCAATCTGTTATCGGATTGCTCCTTAGGCACGAAAGAGCCGAGATGGTTGGCAACAGACAATATCAATTTATCGTTTTAAAAAACAAACTTAAGGTTTTGCTGTATCCCGATTTTGCACTTGATGATTTAAGATTCTCGGTTCATATCAGAGGTGCCGATATATATGATTCATCGGATAAAAAAGGATTAGCCCATTTGGTGGAGCATCTGGTTATTGGCAATTCAAGCGGTCGGGCCGAACTTTCCGGGTCAACCGGGTCCATTTATACCAAGATCTCCGGGAACTGGTATGAAACGTTAAACGACTTTATAAAATTTTTCAATGAAGGTTTTTTCAATTGCCGCTTTTGTACAAAACAACTTGAGACGGCCAAAAAAATTATTCTGGCGGAAATGGTTACCAAAGATAATCAACAGGAACGGGCCGGAGAATTATTTATAAAGACCAGATATCTCGGTCAGGATTCTATCCGGCTGCCCGCCATCGGAACGAAAGATACTCTGAAGAAAATTTCTCTCGATGATGTGCGGGACTTTTACCGCCGGTACTATCGACCGGCTAATTGCTTATTGGTTATTCGGGGGGCGATCGATGACTTTGATTACGTAATCCAAACACTAGAAAAAACTCTCGTTGATAACCAAGATAATGTTCCGGCTGCGCCGATCAAAAAAATAAGATTCTCCGAACAGTCGGTTGCCTGCCAAGCTTTTCCTTCCCAGTCGATAATCAGTGTTTTAAGTTTTCCGGCCTATTCGACTCACGACGGATTGAAAAAAAGATCGGCGCTTAAATTGGCGAGTGATTTGCTGCTTAATTTTTTGCAGCAATCATTAGTGGTCAAAAACGGCGTTTTGTATCGGATTGACAAGGATCTTATCGCTAACCGATATTTCGGCCTGCTTTCTTTTGATTGGACGTCGGATCGGCATAACTATTTCCGAGTTCAGAAGATAATTTTACAAATCATCGAAAAATTCCGCCGAACATTAATTACCGATAAGCAACTTACCGGATTGACTTGGCGTAACGAAAAAGAAGACACCGACGCTTTTCTCACCACTGACGACAGGATATCCTGGCTGGAGGATGAGATACTTTATGAAGATAAAATTCGTTTGCCGGACGACTATCGGAAAATTTATCGACAAATTAAGCCCGTCGATCTCCAGAAAGTTAGCCGGGAGATCCTGGACTTTTCCAGGATTAATTTGATCTCGGTCGGAAACGTGAAAGAATCGGACGAAAACACCGTC
>DAHXOW010000056.1 GCA_027364665.1 bacterium
AACGGTCGGGGTTAACTATATCATGAAGCTTTTCCACCTGGTGGATGACAAAATGCACGCCAGGTCTGTCGGACCCTATTCAATGATTACTCAACAACCTCTTGGTGGTAAAGCGCAGTTTGGTGGTCAGCGATTCGGAGAAATGGAGGTCTGGGCATTAGAGGCCTATGGGGCCGCACATACTTTACAGGAAATGTTGACTATTAAATCGGATGACACAATTGGCAGAAGTAAGGTATATGAAGCAATTATTAAAAACGAACCGATACAAAAACCATCGATTCCCGAATCGTTCAATGTTTTAGTGAAGGAATTACAAAGTTTAGGATTATCTGTGCAACTGTTAACCGAAACCGAAGCGGACAATTTTGAAAAGAACAGAGCCGAGGCAAAGCGCATCATGGCCCCGGTCGGTGAAACAGATGAAACACTTGAAGAATTATTGAACGAACCTTTGCCGACAATGACCGATGATGATTCATCGGAACACGAAAATGTCGAGTCGGAAGAAGAAACAACTGAAGACAGCCCGTCGTTGGAAGAAGCTTAATAAGGAAGAGGCCAATATGCCAAATAATGAAAACCAGAGTGCTCATGATCTTTTTTCCGCAATCAGAATTGCGGTAGCCAGTCCAGAAGAAATTCTTGCCTGGTCACACGGTGAGGTAACGAAACCGGAAACCATTAATTACCGAACACAAAAACCGGAACGTGACGGTTTGTTTGATGAGCGTATTTTTGGTCCAACTAAAGATTGGGAGTGTTACTGCGGTAAATATCGTAAAATTCGATATAAGGGAGTTATTTGTGACAAGTGTGGGGTCGAAGTTACTCGGGCGTCGGTAAGACGTGAACGCTTGGGTCACATCGATTTAGCCGTTCCTGTCGCCCACGTTTGGTATCTTCATGGTATTCCGAGCGTGCTTGGAACACTTTTAAACATTACTGTTTCTGATCTTGAAAAAGTAGTTTATTTTGCCGGATTCGTCATTGTTGAAGTGAATGAAAAAATCCGCCAGGAAACTCTGGAACAATTAGAAAATGAATATAATGAGTACAAAAGCGGCAAAACTGCGGATAAGGACGGTTCTGTAGAAGCGGCATATAGGGCCGCAAAACAGGAAATAAGTTCTTTAGAGGCAAGACAAATTGTTTCAGAAAACAAGTATTACGACCTATCTATGAAATACGGTCATATTATTAAAGTCGGTATCGGCGCTGAGGCAATTCTTGATTTGTTAAAGAAAATAGATGTAGATCAGGATATAACAGATGTCACACAAGCAGCCCAAAATAGCTCTGGAGCAAATAAGCGCAAACTAGTCAAACGTCTTAGACTGTTATTCGATTTGAAAGAAGCAGGGATTAATCCAAGCTGGTTTGTCATGACTCGCATACCGGTTATTCCTCCAGACTTACGACCAATGGTCCAGCTAGATGGGGGACGTTACGCCTCATCTGACTTAAATGATTTGTATCGCAGAGTCTTAAATCGTAATAACCGTTTGAAAAAACTTTTATCACAAGGCGCACCTGAAGTTATCGTACGAAATGAAAAGCGCATGCTTCAAGAAGCAGTCGATGCGTTAATCGATAACAATGCCAGGAGAGGCCGGGTTGTTTCATCAGTCGGCTCAAGAAGAAAACTACGTTCGCTTTCTGATTTGCTTCGCGGCAAGCAAGGACGATTCCGTCAAAACCTCCTTGGTAAAAGAGTTGACTACTCTGGACGATCGGTAATCGTTGTCGGGCCGAATCTTAAATTGGACGAATGCGGTTTACCGAAGATGATGGCTCTGGAATTGTTTAAACCGTTTGTGATCGGTAGACTGATCAGCGACGGATATGTCCACAATGTAAAAAATGCCACTCATCTGATCGATCAGGGAGAATCGTATGTTTGGGACATCTTAGAAGAAGTCACGGCAAATAACTACGTCCTTCTGAACCGCGCACCTACCCTTCATAGATTGGGCATCCAGGCATTTAAACCGATCCTTATCGAAGGAAAGGCAATACAATTGCATCCGTTAGTTTGTTCGGCATTCAACGCAGACTTTGATGGTGATCAAATGGCTGTTCACCTGCCTCTATCAGCCCAAGCGCAGGCTGAAGCAGCGGAAATTATAGTTTCTTCCCATAATCTACTTAAACCATCATCCGGGGATCCAACCGTTACGCCGTCTCTAGACATGGTAATGGGCTGTTATTACATTACTAAAGCGATTGATAATGAGCCTGGTGAGGGTAAAATTTTTTCCGATCCTGATGAAGTAATCGCCGCTTTAAACAACGGCATAATCAGTGTTAAGAGTAAAATAAAGGCCCGTATAGACGGCCAGCTTCTTGATACCACGGCGGGAAGAATTATTTTTAATCGTATTTTACCAAGCGGTCTGCCCTTTAAAAATTTTGAAATAGATCGAAAGGCATTAAGAAAAATCGTCAGAGAAATCTTTGAAAAATACGGCCAGGAAGAAACTGTGATTTTAGTCGACCGGATAAAGGATCTGGGGTTCAAATACGCAACATACTCAGGCACTACTTTCGCTATGTCTGATCTTGATGTTCCGGCAACAAAACAACAAATTATTGATGAGGCAAACAAAAAAGTTGAGGTTATTGAGAAACAGTTCTCTCGCGGTTTAATTACCGACGGCGAGCGCCACCAAAGCGTTATCCAGTTGTGGCTAGATGTAACATCTGACATTCAAAAGGAAATGATCGGTAATTTTGATGTAAATAACCCGATTTATTCAATGGTTATATCAGGCACCAGAGGCTCTGTCACTCAGCTAACTCAAATGGCTGGTATGAAGGGTTTGGTAGTTAATCCAACCGGGGACATCATCGAATTACCACTGGTCAGTAACTTTAAAGAAGGTTTGTCTGTTTTTGAATATTTTAATTCTAGTCACGGATCAAGAAAAGGGAGAGCTGATACGGCACTGCGCACTTCCGAAGCTGGTTATCTGACCAGAAGATTGGTTGATGTCTCACAAGATATAATTGTCACACAAGAGGATTGTCAAACAAAAGACAGTTCGACGGTTCAGTTAGACT
>DAHXOW010000057.1 GCA_027364665.1 bacterium
GCGTTGTCTCCCGGGTCATTCTTCAAAAAAATGGTATTTTCTTTTTCAGCCAACCGACCCCTCCATTTGCATATTAATCAATCTGTTTAGTTCAACGGCGTATTCCATCGGCAATTCCTTGGTAAAAGGGCTTAAAAATCCGTTGACTATCAAGGCTCTAGCCTCATTCTCGGTAAGACCTCTTGATCTTAAAAAAAGGCATTGTTGATCTTCAATACGACTGATACTCGCTTCATGTTCTACACTGACCTGATCCGACTGGATTTTCATTTCCGGATAAGTATTACTAACCGAAGAGTCATCAACCAGCAAAGCGTCGCATTCGACCCGGCTCTGACAATGACTATGGCCAGGCGCAATAAACACTAAGCCGCGGTAATTGGTGATCCCGCCTGATTCGCTGATCGATTTTGCTCTGATTAACGATCTGGTCCGGTCAGCAAGGTGAAGCACTTTTCCACCGCTATCCTGTTTTTGTCCTGAGCTTGCCACGGCAATTGATAATATATCACCCCTTGCCCCGGGCTCGGTTAGATAGACACTTGGATATTTCATGGTTAATTTTGATCCTAAATTGCCATCTATCCATTCGACGTAAGCATTCTTTTTTGCCACCGCCCGTTTGGTCACCAAATTAAAAATGTTTTTTGACCAATTTTGAATCGTTGTATACCTGACATGCGCGCCTGGTAAGGCAATGATTTCCACAACGGCTGCATGCAAAGATTGTCTACGGTAAACCGGTGCCGTACATCCTTCAATGTAGTTCACTTCACTTTCCTCATCGGCAATAATCAACGTTCTTTCGAATTGCCCCATTTGTGGCGCGTTGATACGAAAATAGGCTTGAAGAGGCCACTCTAACTTGACTCCTTGGGGCACATAAATAAAACTTCCGCCAGACCAAAGCGCAGAGTTCAACGCGGCAAATTTATTGTCCGACGCGGGGACTATTGTCGCAAAGTACTTTTTAAAAAGATCAGGATATTTTTTTAAAGCCGTATCGGTATCACAGAAAATGACGCCTTTTTTCTTTAATTGGTCTCGGAGTTGACCGTATATAACCGTTGATTCAAATTGTGCTGATACTCCTCCCAGAAATTGACGCTCGGCCTGTGGTATACCAAGCCGCTCAAAGGTATCTTTGATTTCCAATGGTACCTTGTCCCAAGTATCAACCGGTTGTTGGGTTGCTGCCAAATAATCAGTTAATCGATCGGTTCTCAATTCGGCTAATTCCGGTTGTTTTGCCCAATCAGGTAACTCTTTGCGGTGATAAATATCTAAAGCGGCTAAGCGAAAACGTTTCATCCATTCCGGCTCCTTTTTTTCACTCGACAATTTGATGACGGTTTCTGAATTCAGGCCTGATGTTAATTTGCGGTGGGCTTGGTATTTGGTTGTGATTTGCCACGGATCTGTTTTGGTCATCAAAATACTCCTAGAGCGTGGTAACCATGCTCATTAACATCGCGCGCTAATTGGTAGTCTCCGCTTTTAACAATTGATCCGTTCGAAATTAGTTGCGCTTTATCAGGCTTTAATATTTCAAGTATTTTTTCCTGGTGTGAGATAACTAAAATTGAGCGATTGCCGTTTAAATATTGTTTTAATATCTGAGAAAGTGTTTTTAAAGCGTCAACGTCTAGACCGGAATCGATTTCATCCAAAATCAAGAATTCTGGTTGGTGCAAAAGAACTGTTGCGATTTCCAGACGTTTTCTCTCGCCCCCTGAAATCCCCGAATCAAGGTCACGGGAAGCAAAATCATCTCCTAGCCCAACTTTTTGTAACACGTCCCGTAATTTTTGCCGGAATCCGGGGGCCGGATGATGTTTACTGGTCGTCAGCCTGAGATATTCACCAACGGACACTCCGGGGATATTAACGGGAATTTGATGCGTTATCATCAATCCGGCTAAGGACCTTTTCTCAGGAGGCCAATCATTAATAAACTGATCTTTGTAAATTATTTCACCGCCAGTGACGTTGTATTGCGGATAGCCTATGACCGTGTGCGCCAGACTGCTTTTACCGCTTCCGTTCGGGCCAAGCAGTGCTTGTATTTCTCCGGCCGCAATTGACAGGTTCAATGACTTTAAAATTATTTTATCGCCAACCGATACGGAAAGATTTTTGGCCTCAAATAGATTCATCTTAATTTGCTTTCTGTCGTTTAATGGTTTCAATTACTTCGTGTCTCATCTTTTTCCACATTTGATTTAATCTGCATGTGTGCTGTTTCTGACATGGAGAGCAGATCTTGTCGTACGGATAATCAGACAGGACAAATTCATAATTGTAAACCGACAGATATTGATAAAGATCAACGTTTCTGCCCGCCTCGGTAATTTTTATTCCGCCATTTATTCCTTCTTTTGTTTCAATATAACCGCTTTTTTTGAGCGGCTTGATGATACGTTTAAACTGACTTTGGCTGACACTTAATTCATTCGACAATTGGTCAATCTTTTGATAGTCGTATTGGTGTTCGTTCAGATGAGCTAACAAAACAACAGCAATTGACTGTTGCATAAACTAGTCCTTTTTATGAACTAGTTTATGGAAAGGTTATTATTTGTCAAATTGTTAGCTGATTTTATAGTTGTTGATTAACGGCACTGGTTAGATCAGTTTGTGTTAAGTTGCCTTGATATAGAACATTGTTGATATAAATTGATGGCGTACCCGGTAAACCGAGCGCATTAGCCTCGTTTAAATCGGTATTGATATTAGCCATATAGCTACTTTTATTTGAAGTGTAGGCCTGTTTGAACTGAGCCTCGCTTTGTCCTGTTAAGACTGCGAATTTAGCAAACATGTCTGTCGGATCGCTTAAACTGGCCCATGAATTTTGATTTTCAAAAAGCAGATCGTGCATTTGCCAGAATTTTCCCTGAGTATTAGATATTTCCGCCGCAATTGCAGCGTTCATCGCATTTGGATGAATACTGGTTAGGGGAAAATATCTGTACTGTAGGGCTACCTCGTTCGAATGGCTTGAAACGATTTGATCGAGCATCGGAGCAACTTCTGCACAGGCAGGGCACTCAAAATCGGCGAACTCGACAATCCTGACTTTCGGATTCTTGGCTCCCTTAGTCGGGGCTCCATTCCGCCAGACATTACTGGAACTAGCGGTCGCATTACTCGGCGAAGATGATGTCTGTGTGTAGATAATCACCCCAATCGATACCAATAAAGTCAAACCAACCACTACCAGTAAAATCGAAACTTCTTTAGTCAAATTAAATCCTTGTTTTTAGTTGATTAATTGTACCAGTCATTAATGACCATGTCGAGATTCGGAGGCTTTGTTTTGATCATTAAATAAATCGGCTTCACCAACAGATAATTTTTTAAGCGACTCGTCTCCCAAAGCTTTTTTTGCACACTGGTAGCAGAGTATCTGACCGTTCTCAGACAGATCTCTAACCAGTTCGGAGGCAAACGATGATGCCGTAACCGTCGGCCAAATTGAAGAACTGACAAAATGGTCGCCCGATTCGATATTGCGATGACAAATCGTACAGGTCATAAAAAGATGGTTTTCGAACATTGTTCCTCCGTTTCCTTAAATTTTTTTATCGTTTCTGGACAAAACAATTAAACCGGCTATCTCCTGATGAAGCTCCTGCCCGGCTAAACTGATCCTTTCTTCAACATTCGGGACATGCAATTTTAAATAATCGATGATAGTTGAATCGTTGGGATTATTGGCCAATCTCACAACCAGCTCTTCGTGATGCTCGAGTGGTAATACTAACAATAACTTATCAATGATTCGATGGTGATACATTGACCAGATTAAACTTATTAAATCGTCTTTCTCTTGCTCGCTTAGGGAAAATTCATCCAGTAATAAGAGTGATTCATTGACAGGCACCAGGTGACTGTAAAACGGTTTATCCATCTTAAAATCCTTTCGGTCCTAATTGATTTGTCGGTATGTTATTGGTAATCGGCAACATGATAACCTGAGTCTTTCTAGAACTTCCGGCTGCAGCTCCGAACAGATAGAAAAATTCCGGCGATCCTCCAAAAACCTTACCAGTATAAACCCCTGGCCCAGAGTCACGAATATCGCCAACCACTACCGCAGTGTGGTAATTATTACTGGCTTTTGGAACTTGAATGACCAGATAGCGCTGACCGGCCAGATTTTTCGCTCCACCGGACGCGAATTGGTCGGACAGGAAAGTTTGAGCGGCAACATACCACTCTTCTTCCGGTCCGGCAGGTACATAACCCCAAGCTCCTGTTTTCGGTGTGAGGCCGGACAAGGTTGCCAGTGGATCGTTCGCGCTGACATGTTGTTCCGCGGTGTCTCCGGGATGTGTTGGCAAATGTTGTTCTGCTCCCATATAGCCAAACTCATCCCTTAACTGAAAACCTGAATTAGTAGCCGGCGACACGCTAATACCCCATTGTTGTTCGACCATCTTTTTTATCGCGCTTAGTTGATCGTCAGTTAAATTACCTTGCATCGGTAAATTTTGTCCCAGAATATTTTTTAGTTGATCGACAAATTGGCTTTCAGTTAATTTTGGTGGAGCGGGTATTTCTGGTCCCAGCACCTGGTGAACGGACGAGGCGCTTGGAATTGACGGTTTAGCTTGTCCTGGTGGAGCATTGGTCTTAATTTGATTATGTGCTGTTACAGGAGAAATAAATAAGGCTCCGGCCATTGTTGCACCGGCAATTGCTTTTGTGCCCATTTGTTTAAATTCCTGAAGATTAAAACGGTGTTTCTTTAACAGTTTCTTGAAATGACCGTGAGTCTGATAAAAACCCTTGATTATGGATTGCTGATGGCGCTTAAAATATTGCTTTAGGTGTTGATAATCAGTCATCCTATCCTCAATCAGTCCGTTGATTTAGCTATAATAATTGCATTTAACATTTGATTGTTTAAATCTGAAACGCTGGAAAGACTGCAATAGTGGGTCATCCCAGCGATTTTTAATTGGCTAGCCTGGTGAAAATCGGCTGGGACCGGTGTCTTGATAGGGAGACCGATAAATATTTCCAAACGATCTACCCCTATTCTAATTGTAGCAAAAATTTTCTCCTTATTTTTTAATGCCATAAATGATCCTTGCGAAACGACCTGAATCGGACCTTTCTTTTGTAACTGACGTAACAATTCATTAAACAAAGGTTCAAGCAAGGCTTTGCGGCCCTTAAAATAACCGCTTAAGGTATCGTCAACACAAACATGATTGGGATCATGTTCAATAAACCTTTCATGACAGTGTTTGCATTGCCACATAAACTAAGCATATCATTCAATCTAATCACTGGGCAATTTTTCATGTCCTCGATCGATCGTTTCTAATCTTGAGCCGATTTTATTAATCTGTTTTTCAACATCCAAATATTTACTTCCTGCGTTTTGAAGGTGGCCCCCAAGCACGTTAAACTCTTTAGAAAAGTGTGCAAAATCATTATTCAAAGACTGCAGATTAATCAGAATATCCCTGGCTTCCTGCTCGATTCGATATCCCTTTAAACCCAATAAAATAGCTTGCAGATAAATATATAAGGTATTAGGCGAAACCGGTATGACTTTTTTTCTGAAGGCGTAATTAAGAATATTTCCTTCCTTGTCATCTCTTAAAATCGTCTGATAATAAACGTTCTCTGCCGGTATGTACATCAAAGCAAAATCAAGTGTTCCTTCGGCGGGGCGAATATATTTGTTGGCGATCGCATCAATGTGTTTTTTGACGTCGGTGGCGAACTGTCTGTCGGTTTGATCTCCTGATCTGAAATTCTCCAGAGGAAATTTTGCGTCAATCGGGACCAGTAAATCGTTATGCAACTTGACGATCGCGTCAACTTTCTCACCGTCCTTGAATGAATGTTGCAAAGCATATTGATTGCCAGGCAAAAGCTGAGACAACATATCGCCCAGGAAAAGTTCTCCCAGATTACCCCGAAGTTTTGGGGTTTTTAGTATGTCTTGCAAGGACGAAATGTCTTTTCCTACCTCGAAAATTCTTTTACTACCCTCGTCTAATCTGACTAAACGCTCTTGGACCGCTCCGAAAACCCGCGCCGCTTGATCTAGTCGCTGATCAATATTTTGATTTGTCTGACTGAGAGTCTGCCGATGTTCTGACAGTTGCTGTGAAATCAAAAGCTGGAATTGTTGCAGTTGATTTTGGATCCGCTGATCGAGTTCAGCCCTGCTTTTAATCTGCCTGTTGAAATTATAATAGATCAAGCTAAAAATTATCAGTAACAAAATAATGAGGGCCGCTGATAGAAAAACAATCATCAGTCATCTCTTTTTTCTTCAGCCTCTTCACCTTCTGATTCGTCAGGAAAATCAGCTGATAGTTTTTCTCGTCTTTTGATAACCAAAACGCCGACGGTAATCAAGGCGATTGCCAGGACGTAATCACTTAAATTAAAACCGACTAACAACAGAACGACGGTTACTACGGACCAGAACCAGACCCATGATTTAAACCAGTATTTTCTTTTCATCGGGAGAAAAGAGACTAGAATTATTAAAGGAAAAAGAAACATGCTCTGGCTGTTATAAGTATTGGATGTGTAAATTTCAAATATGTTAAGCATGCTTAAAAGTATCAGCAGCCAACCGATCGCCAAAAACCACAAGTGCTTTTTACCCGTCAGAATATACTCACCCAGTAAAAGCAGTCCGGGGACTAACAGTAAAAGCGGCCAAATCGTGTACCAAATATCCACCTGAGGCAAAAGTTGACTGATCAGCAAAACAATCCCCGCTAAGATCAAATCAACCGCAATTACGTTCCGTAAATAACCTTTCATTGGCTGCTCCTTGCTAAACGCCGATAAAAAACTAATTTCAGAAGATCGACCAGAACCAGATAACTGAATATCATTATAGCCAATATGACATAAAAAAGAATCGGCAGATTTGCAAATCCAAAGATTGTTTTAATCGGCAGAACGGTTATAGCTAAACCGAGTAAAATAATTACTGCGGCGCTTGTCGCCAATTGCCACGATGGCAGGCTACGAATTGCCGGAACTTTTTTGGTCCTGATCATAAAAATGACCAAGGTCTGTGTCATTAGTGATTCGATGTACCATCCCGTCTGAAAAGTCGTTTGGGTTGCATGAAGAAACAAATAAAGAACCGCAAAAGTCAAAACATCGTATAATGAACTGATCGGGCCAAAAAAAACCATAAAACGCTGGATAAAATTAATGTTCCAGTGGCTCGGACGCCGCAGATCTTCTTGGTCAACATTATCGGTTGGAATCGGAATTTGCGAGCTGTCATACATAACATTTAAAAGTAAAATCTGAGTTGGCAACATTGGTAAAAAAGGTAAGACAAATGAGCCAAGAGCTGCCGATATCATGTTTCCGAAATTAGAACTGGTGCCCATTAAGATGTATTTAATGGTGTTACTAAAGATCCTTCTGCCTTCTTCAACTCCGTCGGCAATTATTCCTAAGTCCTGTCTAAGCAAAACTACGGTTGCCGCATCTCTGGCAATATCGACTGCTGAAGCGACAGAAATACCAACGTCACTCTCATGGATAGACGGCGCGTCATTAATTCCGTCACCCATAAACCCGACGGTTTGTTTTTTGGCTTTCAATGCCCTGATAACCCTTAACTTTTGTTCGGGAGTTACCCTGGCAAAAATGTCGATATTATCAATTTTTTCCCGCAACTGATCATCGTTCAGTTTATCCAACTGGTCTCCGGTAGCCACCCCTCTTATCGGCAAATCTAACAAAGAGTAAACGCGTCGGCACACCAATTCATGATCGCCAGACACCAAACACAGACGAATATCTAATGATTTTAATCTATTTATAGTATTTGTGACCGACAGTTTAATTCTGTCTTCAAAAAGAACCAGTCCCTCGAAAATCAAATTTGTCTCGTCGTCCGTCTGATATCTAGTTTTATGCTCAATGGCCCGGCTGGCATATGCAAGAACCCGAAAGCCGAATTTAGATTGTTCCAAGAATTCATTTTTAATATGTTTCTTCATTTGTTCGTCAATCGGCACAACCGAGCCTTTTCTTCGGACAAACCGACATGCTTCCAGAACCGGCTCTGGAGCGCCCTTAGTAATCATCCAATAATCCCCGTCGCTTTTTATAACGGTAGATGATCGGCGACGCTCAAAATCGAATTGAATCGCAGCGATATGTTGTGCGCGTTGAGCAGCTTTTCCTTCTTTCTTGACAAAATCTACCACCGCCGCATCAAACGGCGAAGGACTCGGATGGTGTGGCCTGGCAACTTGACCGGAACGCTCAGCAACGGTCAGCAAAAAATCGCTTGAGAGATGGTCGTAATCATAATAACCAGTCATAACCGGTTTTCCTTCGGTTAAAGTTCCGGTTTTATCAGTACACAAAACGTCTAAATTGCCGAAATTTTCGATCGCTACCAGCTGTTTAACCACTACCTTCTTTTTGGCCATCCGGTGCGCTCCTTGAGCCATTGAAATTGAAATGATTGCCGGTAATAATTCCGGTGTTAAACCAATAGCAATAGCCAGAGCAAATAAAAGCGAATCAATCACCGGTCTGTGCAACAAAACATTAACGATAAAAACAATTAGAGCGATGATCGTAATTGTTCTGAGTAAAAAATATCCGAAATTTGCCACCCCGCGTTGAAAATCCGTCTCAGGTTTTAATCTGGCAATAGTTTTGGTAATTTGACCAAATTTGGTATCTGAAGCGATTGCTATAACGATACCTAATCCATGGCCAGATACCACATTCGTACCGGCGTAGGCACAATTTACCGCTACTTTATGCGAAGATAATTCGTCTTGAATTTCAGACGTTTTGTCCGCCGGTGTAGACTCACCGGTCAATGCAGACTCGTCCATTTGCAGACCGCCGCAATCAATTAATCTTAGATCCGCTGGAACAATTGTTCCTGGCAAAAGAGGAACAAGGTCTCCGATCGTAATATTTTTAGTCGGAATATCGACTGCAAGTCCTTCGCGCAGAACGGATGATTTCGGTTCAATGTGTGTATGCAAATCTCTGATTATTTTTTCGGAATGATATTCGTTAGCAAATCCCAAGACAACACTCAAAGCCATAATTCCGACGATTGTTAAAGCCGAATTATGTTGACCGAAATAATAAGATGCTCCGGCAGCAAAAACTAAAATCAGCAACAAAGGACTTTTTAACTGTCTATAAAAAATCAGCCAGCCGGTTTCCTTTTCTCTGGGCAGAGCATTGTCACCGTATGTACGGTGCCTTGTCTCAGCCTCGGTATTACTTAAGCCGCTCGCTCTTGTTCGATATTGTCTGAACAACTGGTCGGGGGTCATGGCGTAGAAAGAGTTGCTTTGTTTGGCCACGGTACTCCTAGAACAAATTATTGGTTATCTGATAAAAATCCGCCGAATGCCCGCATTGTAACTGGTCACTGATCGGGTACGTTGCGTTAATCCAGCCAGTGTTATTTGTATTGCTGCTGTTCCAAGTACCCGGATCAGCAAACGTGTTCGTACAGTTTGTGTTTGTATTTTCCAATACCGTCCTCAATAAATAATAGGTATTTTGGGCACGATAATTGATTTCCCCGGTCGTTAAGGAATAGCTGCTTCCGTAACCGTAGAAAGTCACCGTGCTTGAGTTTATGCTGGGTGCCGGTGTCTGTTTCGGCCTCTCAAGGTAATGGCTTAAATAACCGTTTTGATAAAGTGTACCGTCTTTGTCAATAATTGTGTCAAAAAACGGATCGGTCGAAACACACGGAGAGGAGCTGGTCGACGAACAAGTCGAATTACCACTTCCGGTGAAATCAACGACGTAGAAATTATCACCCAGTCCACTCGTGTCCGTAATATTAACGCAGCTGTTTCCCGAATCACAATTTGAAATATTTAAATCCGGAGCATAAACCTGGTTTGCTGATTTATACTGCTCCAAGGCATTTTGAATCGATTTTAAGTCACTCTTACGCTGCGTATCCCTGGCCCTTACTTGATAACTCATATAATAATTAAGAGTAATGGCGGTCAAAATACTCATAATCGCCAGAGTGATTAGCAACTCAATTAAGGTGAAAGCTCTTTTAGTTCTCAGACGCCCCTCTTTTTCACTATTTTATTTTAGGTCTTACAATCCATAATGACAAGTTGCCACAGAAATGATACACTTTGATCTGTCTTGGGGAGTGGCCAAGTGGTAAGGCACTGGGTTTTGGTCCCAGTATGCGGGGGTCCGAATCCCTCCTCCCCAGCCAAAATCATAACTGATATCACATTCTATATTTCATATGATACAAATAGAAATATCGTCAAAAAGTTAGTTTTTAACTGTTAAAATAATACCCATGAATGAAAAATCCGCATCAGAGCAAATCGACGATATTATTAAAGCATCGGATGACTGGCGCGGTCAGTTGCTAGCCAGTCTGCGCGCGATCATTTTGGAAGCTGATTCAGCTGTGATTGAAGAAGTAAAATGGAAAAAACCGTCACAACCGGAAGGGGTTGCCGTCTGGTCATTAAACGGTATCATCTGTCTTGCCAATATCTTAAAAAACGCGGTCAGATTAACTTTCCCGAAAGGTGTTCTAATAAAAGATCCTCAAAATCAATTCAATACCCGGCTTGACAGCCGGACGGTTCGCGCGATTGATTATTATAAAGATGCCCCCGTAAACGCTGATGCTTTGAAAGATCTGATTATTGAAGCGATCGTTGCCAACAAAACCGGCCGATTGAATAAAGATTAAATATTACCGGCTTTTAATAATCAATGAGATTAAAGCAATGCCTGTCGGCTTATTTAATGACTAAATCTCTTTTATCTTCTGCGATATCATGTATGGCAACGCTGAGTAGGGTTTGGTATGGAATATTATTACGCTTAGCTTTTGCTTTGATTTTAATCAGGTCAGTCTGTTTAACTCGAAGAGTGATTGGTTTAGTAGTATTTAGTTTTTTATATTGTTTTGCTGCTTGTTCAATAAGTTTTTTACTGTTCTCAAAGTCCGGCACACTAACGTATTTTTCCAGTGAATCTTCGATAGCTTGTTCCTCCTCATCTAATATAAGCTCGTCGAACGGGTCGTTTGGAATTGTTCCCATTATAGCTCTCCTTTCCTAATATATTATTTTGTGAACTTTCTACTCGCATACATTGTTTTTAAAAAAATCTCTTTTTTCTCCAGATTAATAACATACGGCACAACATAAGCATACTCTCCCACTTTAACGACAAATATATGTTGGTGTTTTTTGCTCTGACTCGGGTGTTGCATATCGTCTAGTAAGTTACCATTCTTTATTAGATCTACTATGTCGTCAAAACATATTCCCCGTGTGGCTCTTAAGAGCTCGTTCTTTTCCTCATTGAACTTTATTCTAAAGGCCATTGCTAAAATAATAATTATTTATACATCTTATGTCAATACATTTTCTTTCGGTAAAAACTCTGGCAGAGCCTTTTTTAGACATCACTGCTAATAAAATCTGTCATCGGATAAAGGTTAAAGATTACCGGCTTTTAATAATTAATGTTAATATAAACAGATGATTCGTTTTAAAAGTAAACTATTTAAAATCGGTGATTGGACAATCCTTAGACTTTCCAAACAGGCCAGTGCCGAATTACCGTCTCGTGGCCAAGTAATGGTCAAGGCAACGATCAACGATTTTTCGGTCAAAACTCCGTTGGAACCGGACGGCCTTTTAAGTCATTGGCTGAGAATCGACGATAATCTGGCCAAATCAGCCAAAATTAAAGCCGGTGATATCGTTTCAGTGACTCTCGAACCGACTAAAGAGTGGTCGGAACCGGATTTGCCCGATGATTTACGACTGGCTCTGGCAAATCATCCAAGGGCCAAAACTCTCTGGCAGGATGTAACCCCGATGTCCCGCTGGGAATGGGTTCGCTGGATTCGTTCAACCGGTAACCCGATGACCCGCCGACACCGGATTGAAGTCGCTTGTTCGAAACTGGAATCGGGAAAAAGGCGTCCGTGTTGCTGGAACCGTAACCTGTCCACCGAACCCGAGGTCTCTAAAAGCGGTATTTTACAAAAACAAGCCTAAGTCATACGTCTCAAAACTGACCTTGGTTTTTTGGGTCGTGTAAAATTAACGTCTGTTTTTCTTACTCCAATTAAGGCGCATGGTCATAATATAGTCGGAAGAGAATATTTTGATGGCGATTAAAGCAAAAATCACAAAAACCACTGCCTGGTAAATAATCCCGTAAACAACCGGCCCGGTCTGGCCCAGAAAGATGTCCTGTGCGGCTAAAAACGGATGCGAAAAAGGAATGGCGTATACCAGATCCTTGACCCAAGCGCTGGTAGTCGTAAAGTCCAAAAACATCACCAGAAAATAAGGAATCATAATTAAAATCATCAGCGGAGCGATTAGCGACTGTACCGATTTAACGTCTTCGGCAAATGCCCCGATGATCAAGGAAATCGCCAAGGCACAAAGTATTCCCATGAAAAGTGATAAACCGATTAACAAATATCCACTCGGTCCGAATGTCAAGCCCAGTTGTTGAATAACCGAGCCGGATAGACTGACGCTACCCCCTCCTCCCAAACTGGTCAGACCGTTTAAATAACTATGGAAACCGATCAGGTAAAAAAGGGCAAAAAACAAGGCGACTAAACCGGCGCCGACCAATTTTGCCGCAACAATTGTTCCTCGCGAAACCGGTGTTGACAATAAAGTCTCCAACGTCTTATTTTCTTTCTCGCTTGCTACCGCCGTAGCAATCATTTGTGAGGCAAACACAATGACCAAAAACAACAGAATAGGAATGAAGTAAGTTTGCGTTTGGACAAAGCTCATTACGGAAGTAACGTCTGCGGCTGCGCTCCTATTGCCGATGACTACATTACTATTCAGGATCAAGGGGTTTTTAGCAAAAGCCAATTGTTTGGCACTTACCTTTCCGGATAAGAGTAAATCACTGATTTCTTGGCTTATCACCGCAAAAGCCGATTGCAAACCAGTTTCGTTTTTTAAACCGCCGACCGAAAAATTGGTCATTATGGTGTAACCGGTCAATTCTACCTTTTTTCCTTCACTCAATTGTTTTTCCAGGTTGTTGGGAATAATTAAAACCGCCGAGTCGTTGTTGTTTCTGGCCGAATTGATTAACTGATCGGTTGTTCCTGTCGTCAGCATATCTGGTTTGAAACCGCTCTCTTGTAAATTACTAATCAGAGCTCTGGACAACTGACTCTTATCCTCGTCTAAAACAGCGATCTGTTCAGCTTGATTTTTGTTTGCCGAACTCTGCTTACCGATCACTTTCCCCATAACCGCAAACAATGCCACCGTTAAAACAATCGGAACAAGAACATACGGTGTCAGTAATTCTCTGATTTCTTTTGTCACCAATACGGCAAATTTTCTCATTTGTTTGTCTCCCTGATAAATACTTCTTCCAAATTATTGGCACTGTAACGTTTTTTGAGTTCCTCCGCTGTCCCGGAAATTAATAATTTGCCCTGATTTATTATTCCGACTCTATCCGATAGATATTCAATCTCCAGCATATTGTGACTTGAGAGCAAAACCGACATGCCGGTCTTCGCCAAGCGTTTAATCAGATCGCGAATTTCAACCGAATTAATCACATCCAGGCCGCTGGTCGGTTCGTCTAAGATTGCTAAATCCGGATGTGTCATTACTGATCGTGATAAAAGCAGTTTTCTGGTCATGCCTTTACTGTATGTTCTAATTTTATCATCAATGCGCTCTTTCAGATCAGCAATATTGACAGCTTCTTTAACAAACATGTCAACCTGACTTGATTGTGTGGCATATAAATTGGCCATTAATTTCAAGTAATCTCGACCGCTTAAGTTTTTGTATGCTCCAGCCTCCTCAGGCAAATAACTGATCATTTGACGGACTTTGTCTGGGTTTTTGATCGCGTCGATATTATTTATCGTCACTTTTCCGTCACTTGGCGATAATATTGTCGCGACAATCCGTAAGGTTGTTGACTTGCCCGCCCCGTTTGGTCCGATCAGAGCATAAATTTCACCCTTACCCACCTCAAAGGAAATGTCCTTAACCGCTTGAAAAGACCCGTATTTTTTATTCAGTTGTTCAACAAGCAGAACTTCTTCTATGGCGCACCTCCGATTGGTTTAAAGGTTTTCCGGTGATAAATTGACGGCCCAAATAAACTTAAGTTTCTAAGATGCTCAGGGGTTCCGTATCCGACGTGGCGCGAAAAACCATAACGCGGTTCCAGATCGTTTAATTTTCTCATTATGTCATCGCGATAAACCTTGGCAATGATTGAGGCGGCGGATATTTCGGGGTATTTTTGATCTCCCTTTATAATCCCCACCTCGTTCAGTCCACACCCGCAAGTATAGCCATCGCAACGCACCAATCGAGGAATAATATTTAAACTCATAATTGCCCTACGCATTACCAATTTATTAGCCTCAACAATCCCCAATCGATCAATCTCTTCGACAGACACCGATCCTATCGCCCACGACATGGCTTTCGCTTTGATTTCCAGATCAAGTCGTTCTCTGTCGTTTCTCTTGAGCATTTTAGAATCTTTCAGACCGCTGATCGGTTTGTCCAAAATCACAGCGCCGGCAACCATTGGCCCGGCTAAAGATCCTCTTCCCACCTCATCAACACCAGCAATTAACATACTGACCATAACTTTATCTGTTCCTGATTCATTTGGCTAGTTTGTTGCCGCGTTATCATAATACTGTTATAATAACAAAGTTGAACTTCTCTGGATTGATACCCGGTTTACCGGGAGGAAAGTCCGGGCACCTGATGAGTAGGTACTTACGTATCCCTCCCGATTAATCGGGGAACGGGCGAAGTAAGCTCGTAATCGGCAACGATTATGACGGGAATAGCGCAACAGAAAATACACAGCTAACTCACTGCTATCAGTGACGAGCAAATGGTGAAATCGTGCGGTAAGAGCGCACGAATCCGCTTGGCAACAAGCGCCTTGGCAAACCCTACCCGGTGCAAGTTCGGTGGACGACTTTATTCAACTTAACTCATCGAGGAATACCAGTCGCCCGAACGCGAAAGATAGATATCAATCTTAAATGACAGAACCCGGCTTACAGGAGGAGTTCAACATTTACCTGATTTGATTGTTATGTTAGTATGCGTCTTGTACTAATTTCAGGAGGCCTGATGGATCCAAAAAAATCGGATGACGGACAACACAATAAACGCTTAGATAAAATCGAACGACAAATCAGCTACCTACGAGAACAAATAAAATCACTGAATGAAGCGATCCAATTTCTTCATGATCGCTGGGCCGAGTTCGACAATTGGAGCGAACAGCAGGATGATGATCAATCAGATGCAAACCAAAACTTGCCAAATTCGCCGATTACCCAAAACATGACTATAACACCGATTGATTCTATTCATGACATTATGGCTTCAATCAGGAAACCTGATTTTCAATTAACGATTGACTTGAGTAAAGAGAAAAAGAACTAAATCTTTACTTGTTTGTTGTGTCTTAATTACCACCTAGGCATTATTGTTGATTATTTAATATTTTAGCCAGATATTGTCCTGTGTAGGATTTTTGGTTTTTTGCCACCTGCTCAGGTGTACCCTGTGCAACGATAGAACCTCCTTGGTCACCGCCTTCAGGGCCAAGATCAATGACATAATCGGAAGATTTGACAACGTCTAGATTATGTTCGATGACAATAACCGTATTTTCTTTATCTACCAGGGCCTGCAAAACCTCGAGTAATTTTTTAACGTCAGCAAAGTGCAGTCCGGTTGTTGGTTCGTCCAAAATATATAGAGTATGTCCGGTGCTTCGCCGGGATAATTCACTAGCCAGCTTGATCCTTTGGGCCTCTCCTCCAGACAATGTCGTAGCTGCTTGCCCTAAATGAATATATCCCAAACCCACATCTTTCAAAGTTTGCAGTTTGTTCTTAGCCTGTTGGACATTTTGAAAAAAAGTCAATGCTTCATCCACCGTCATATCTAAAACATCAGCAATCGTCTTGTTCTTGTAACGAATTTCCAGGGCTTCTTTGTTATAACGTTTACCATGACAGACCTCGCAGGGAATATAGATATCGGGCAAAAAATTCATTTCTATTTTGATTACGCCATCGCCGTGACACGTTTCACATCGTCCTCCCTTAACGTTAAACGAAAAACGCCCGGCTTTAAAACCTCTCATTCTGGCGTCTGTAGTTGCCGCAAATAAGTCGCGAATAACAGTGAAAAGACCCGTGTAAGTGGCTGGATTTGATCTGGGCGTTCGGCCAATCGGCGACTGATCAACAATGATAACCTTATCCAGATATTCGATCCCTCGTATTTCCTTATGAGCTCCGGGAAAAGTTTTCGTTCTTTGCAGCCGTTGCTCTAAAGCTTTGGCCAAAATATCGTTTACCAGAGTAGATTTACCTGATCCAGACACCCCAGTTACACACAAAAGAACTTTTAAAGGAAAAGTTATGTCAATATTCTTCAAATTATTAGCTGATGCTCCAACAATGGTTAATTTTTGTTGGCCGGATGGCCGTCGTCTTTTTGGTGTTTCGATTCGTAGTTTTCCAATTAAATATTGCCCTGTTAATGAATTGGGATTGTTCATAACTTCCTCTGGCCTGCCCAAAGCGACTACCTCTCCGCCGTTTTCGCCTGCGCCAGGTCCGATATCCACCACATAATCGGCGGTCATGATGGTTTCCTGATCATGTTCAACAACGATTACCGAGTTACCTTGGTCGCGTAAATTTTTTAAGGCTTCCAATAATCTGAAATTATCCTTTTGATGAAGGCCGATTGACGGTTCGTCAAGAATATAAAGTACGCCCATTAACGATGACCCGATTTGAGTTGCCAAGCGAATGCGCTGTGATTCTCCGCCTGATAAAGTGACCGTAGCCCTATCCAAAGTCAAATAAGATAAACCGACATTAACCAAAAAACGCAATCGTTCGTTAATCTCTTTAAGAACCAATTTACCGATTTGGGTTTCTCGATCACTTAAATGCAGGTTAAGTAAAAAGTTTTGACAACGATCAATGTTCATGGCCGATACGTCGTAAATCGATTTATCGTCAATGGTCACCGCCAATATTTCCGGTTTCAGCCTTCTTCCTTGGCAGGTCGGGCAAGTACGATGAATCATAAATTTTTCAATTTCACTTTTAAGAAATTCCGAATCAGACTCGCGATATCTCCTGTTTAGGAACGGAATAATACCTTCCCAATTAGTCGGATAACCTCGGACAACGTATGACCCTTCCGGGTCTCCGAACATGATTAACCTTATCGCCTGTTCCGGTAATTTTTCGATCGGCGTGTTAATACTAAAACCGTTTTTATTTGCAACTTCATTAAGCAAACCGATATACCAACCGGTTGCCGTAGTGATTCTGACCAACGGGCGGATGGCTCCCTCAGAAATCGAGAGAGCTTTATTTGGAATAACCAAATCAGGATCGATATCCATTAGAAAACCAAGCCCGTGACAAATCGGGCAGGCTCCGTGCGGATTATTAAAAGAAAAAGACCTTGGTTCTAATTCAGGAATTGAGATATGGCAATCAGGACAAGCAAAATTCTCCGAGTAAGTATGCTGTTGACCGGTATCGGGCTCAAATAAAATCACCAAGCCATCCCCTGTTTCCAACCCTTTTTCAATCGAATCTGCCATGCGCTGGCGATCTTCCGGTTGATTGTTCAAATTCGCCCCGAGTACTAACCTGTCAATCACAACTTCAATATTATGTTTTTTCTGCTTATCAAGCGGCTTATCTTCTGCTTCATCCAAATCCATCACTTCGCCATCAACTCTGACTCTTGCATACCCACCTTGGCGGATTCGTTCAAAAACGTTTTTATGCTCACCTTTACGATCCGAGATCATCGGGCTTAAAATAAACAATTTTAGAGGTTCTTTGCGATTAACACCTAGAGCCAGTACCTGATCAGTAATTTGACTGGCTGACTGTTGATTGATTTCTCGACCACAATTAGGGCAATGCGGGTGGCCGATCCGCGCGAATAACAACCGCAAGAAATCATATACTTCGGTGACTGTTCCGACCGTAGAACGCGGATTTCTGCTCGCCGTTTTTTGATCGATTGAAATTGCCGGTGACAGTCCGTCTATCCGTTCAACATCCGGCTTGTCCATAATCCCCAAAAATTGCCTGGCGTAACTGGACAGCGACTCGACATAACGCCTTTGTCCCTCAGCGTATATGGTATCAAAAGCTAACGACGATTTGCCCGAGCCGGATAACCCAGTGATAACCACCAAACGATCTCTTGGTATACTCAAAGAAATATTTTTTAAATTATGTTCTTTGGCCCCGACAATATTTATCTGATCTTTCGGCATGGGCAACCATTATATCCTGATCTCGGTCGGTCTTGCAAGACTCTTTACTGTCAATGACAAAAAACTATAATTAATCTTTAGCTTATGCTCGAACAAAAGCAATTAATCGCGGTTGATTTTGATGACACGCTGTTTCCTTTCGCCGATACTTTTATGAAATACGTGCGCCATAATCTGCCAAATAGACAATCTTTTGAAATCTCTTTTCAACCAGGAATGAAGGAGATCGGTTCAGCACTAAATCTCTCAATTTCTCAGACCATAAAATTCTTAAACGATTTTTATAATTCTGAATTGTCCAA
>DAHXOW010000079.1 GCA_027364665.1 bacterium
AATGATCGGAGTGGGTGGAAGCTTTGATTTCTTAAGCGGACAGCAAAAAAGAGCTCCGAGAAGCTGGCAAAGACACGGGCTGGAATGGCTTTGGAGGTTAATTCGTCAGCCATGGCGCTTAAAAAGGCAATTGGCCTTGCCACAATTCATTCTCCTGGTCATTTGGTCAAAGATAACCGGATAGAAGATTTACCGGGCAAGAGTATATGCCCCGGAGGAATCTATTAATTTGGCTTATTGATGGCAAAATACATGTGACATTATTTGCGACCGAATAAGATATGAAACACCCGTATCTAAAAGTTCTATAAATTAAATCGGATGAGATATTACACGGACAACTTTGTTAACGTCAACCAACTCAATATGTATTTGAAGAGTACAATATCCTTGACGATTATCGTAAACGAGTGTAGAATGTAGATGATGTGGTTCGGAAACGAGCCGCTTTTTTAAACCTTTTATCAGGCAATATATGTTATAATTCAAGCAGGAAAATCTTAAGAAGGAGAAAAATGTCCACTAATCCGCTCGTTGCGGCCATAAGTCAGATTGCTGATGAAAAAGGCCTATCCAAAGAAATTATTTTGGAAACCGTTGAAGCTGCGCTAGCTGCTGCTTACCGTAAAGACTTCGGTCGTCCGAATCAAATCATCAGAGTTCATTTAAGTTCGGATACCGAAAATATGCAGGTTGAGAGAATTTACAATATCGTCAGTGAAGAAGAAATAAAAGATTCTGAAAGTGAAATGACTCCTGAACAAGCCAAATTATTTAAACCGAATCCGCAGGTTGGTGACGAAATAGTTATTCCTCTCCCTGAAGAAAAGAATTTCGGCAGAATAGCAGCACAGACAGCTAAACAAGTAATCATTCAAAGAATCCGACAAGCGGAACGTGAATTGCTTTATGAAGAATTTAAAGAAAAAGAACATCTGCTCTTAAACGGCACCGTGCAACAAATAGAGGGTGACAACGTTATTATAAATCTTGGTAAGATTAACGGGATCATGTTCCCATCAGAACAAATTCGTGAAGAGCATTATCGTGTCGGTCAGCGACTCAAAGTATACGTCAAGGAAGTCGTGGAAAGTATCCGCGGACCACAGGTATCCGTCTCCCGAGCAGACGCGGCAATTGTCGCCAAACTATTCGGACTGGAAGTTCCCGAAATTGCTGCCGGTACGGTAATCATTAAGTCAATTGCCCGAGAAGCAGGCACCCGTTCCAAAGTAGCAGTTGCCGCCACTCAAGAAGGACTTGATCCGGTCGGCTCATGTGTCGGGCAACGCGGCATCCGGGTACAGGCTGTCCTGGCGGAATTGGGCGAAGAAAAAATCGATATTATCCTTTGGAATCCAGACCCGGTACAATTTATCATCAACGCATTGTCACCGGCTAAGGTCAATAAAGTTGATTTGGATGAGGAAAATAAGGGTGCGCAAGTCGAAGTTGCTGAGGATCAGCTGTCTCTAGCAATTGGCCGCAATGGTCAGAATGTCAGATTGGCCAGCAAGCTAACCGGATGGAATATCGACATTAACAAGAACGGTGAAAAAGTAGACAAAGAAGATAAAAGCATAAAAGAAGCCGAGACTGCCGAAGATCAGGTAGATCAAAGCACTCCCAAAGTACAAAATAAAACGAATGAAACCACTGTAGAGGAAACCGTAATAGAAAAATCAGATGTCAAATGATTTTTTCAAACAATTCAGTGAAAGCGCCCGACAGGTCTTGTTGGCCGCTCAGGATTTGTCCAAAGTTAACGGAGCATCGATTGACGGGGTCAGCATACTTCAAGCCATTTTGATCCATAACGATTCACTGGCTTCAAACATTCTAAATAATTACGATCTGTCGGCCGAGAAGATCGAACTGTTTTCGGCCATGAGCAAATCACCGGATAAGAATCGCTTGAATAATGACGGAAAAAATATCTTGGATAAAGCGGTGAATCTGGCGGCTCAATTCGGGCATACCAGCGTCGACCCGGAACATTTACTCTTGGCAATCGTTTCGGATAGCCGCGATTCGGCATATCAGATGATAAAACAAATGAAAGCCGACCCTGAAAGTATCAAAACCCGTTTACTGGGTTTGTTCCAAGAATTCGCTCAAATCAGCGAGATGGAAAAAGTCTTTCAAAGCCAGGTTATTAAAAACGAACCGAAAAAAAACAGTTCACTTGATTATTTCAGCACCGATCTGACCGCGCTTGCCAAACAAGGAAAGCTTGACCCGGTTATCGGGCGGAAAAATGAAATCGAACGAATCATCCAAATATTGTCCCGTCGAAGCAAAAATAATCCGATTTTAATCGGAGAACCGGGAGTGGGAAAAACGGCAATCGTCGAAGGAATCGCCCAGCGATTAGCCAATAACGACGTTCCGGGATCAATTATCGGTCGCCGATTAGTCAATCTTGATCTGGCCTCACTAGTTGCCGGAACAATCTATCGCGGTCAGTTTGAAGAAAGAATAAAGAAAATTATCGATGAAATTACCAAATTAAATAATGTTATTCTGTTTATCGATGAAATACATACTTTGATCGGCGCCGGCAGCGCTGAAGGAACTTTGGACGCTTCGCAGATTTTAAAACCGTCTTTATCCAAGAACGGTATCAGTCTAATCGGGGCAACCACTTCGGAGGAATACCGTAAGTATATTGAAAAAGATATGGCCTTAACTCGCCGATTCCAAAGCGTGGTAATCAATGAACCGACAATCGACGAGTCACTCAAGATCATTAGCGGTCTTAAAAAAGAATATGAGAAATTTCATCACGTTTGGATAAGTGAAGACGCTTTGGAAGCAGCCGTAAAATTGTCTGATCGTTACTTGAATGACCGTTTCTTACCGGATAAGGCCATAGATCTCTTAGACGAGGCCGCGGCTGCTGTTAACGCAGGAAATCGGCTTCAGAAACAACTGATCACCTTAAAAAACCGCCAGACTGAAATAAACGAAGCTAAAAACCGGGCCGTTCTGAATGAACAGTACGCTGAGGCAGATAAGTTAAAAAACCGTCAGATGATTATTGAACAACAAGTCGCCCGACTAAAACAGAAAATCCAAGATCAACCGATTAAAACAATCGGCAAAAGCGAGATAGAAAAGACGGTTGCCAAAATAACCAAAATACCGGTTGGAACGATTGACGAAAATAATATCAACAACTTAAAACAATTGGATAAAAACCTTTCAGAACGGGTCATCGGACAATATGAAGCGATTGCTTCCGTAAGCGATGCCATTCGCCGATCCAGGACCGGCGTATCTTCACCAAACCGACCGCTCGCTTCATTCATTTTTTTGGGCCCGAGCGGGGTAGGGAAGTCGGAACTGGCTAAACAGGTTGCCGAAATTGCTTATGGGGATGAAAAAGCGCTCGTTAAAATCGACATGTCGGAGTTTATGGAAAAACACAACGTCTCTCGTTTGGTCGGAGCACCTGCAGGTTATGTCGGGTATGAGGAAGGCGGCAAATTAACCGAAACAATCAGAAGACAGCCTCATAGCATAATTCTCTTGGACGAGGTTGAAAAGGCTCATCCCGACGTCTTTAATCTGTTATTGCAGATATTAGAAGACGGGTATTTAACTGATGCGAAAGGCAAAAAAGTCGATTTTCGTCACACCATGTTGATCATGACCAGCAATATCGGAATCAAAGATTTTAATAAAGCGGCCCGATTCGGTTTTCAAACAAGCAATTCAACATCTGAAAAGAATTATCAAGACCTGAAAAACGGAGTACTTTCCGAGATTAAAGATTTTTTCCGACCGGAATTTTTAAACCGTATCGACAAAGTGGTGGTTTTCCATCCGTTGTCTTTTGAAAACCTACAACAAATTGTCGATCTTCAATTACAGGAATTGGGTTTACGATTAAAAGATTCCGGAATTAATTTGCAGGTAGATTCGGCAGCCAAACGTTTATTAGTCGAATTAGCCTACGATCCTGACAACGGCGCACGTCCGTTACGTCGAACAATTCAAAATCACATCGAGACGCCTCTGGCACAAGCTATACTGGAAGGCAAAATCGACAAAAAAAAGACCGCTTTTTTCAGTCGGGATAACGACCAATTAGTACTTAGATAAAGTTTCGATCAATCGTTTTTAAAAAAATAGATCGGGCTTTTAACCGTTACCAGATTACGAGTCGTGGCAACCGCTTGATAATAATAAGACGTATTTCTGGACAGATTCACCAGCTCAACTTTTTGATTTGTTAAAACATTATCGGCCGTTACGTGATTATTTAGATTCGTCGGGTCCTGACCGTAAAGAATAATTAAGGCAACAGGCGATCCGGTTTGCAGCTGTAAAGTGACCAGACTGGAAGAAGAGAGAGAAAGATCGGCAGAAAAATTCAAGCCGTTACCGTTCCAATTACGCGTAAGTGAGTCATTGGAAACAATGTCGGGAGCAGAAGAAATAATCGGAGAAGTATTGACATCGGCACTGCTCGGTAAAGTCGAGATGTTGTACCAAATTATCCAAACCACCGCCAATACCCCAACTAAACTGACTATGGCCATAATCCAAGCTCTCTTTGTACTGGTTGCTTCCATTTTATCCTCCGAAAGATCTGCTGCGAGTATATATTGAATCTATACCAAAACCAATAAAACGGCAAAGGCCCGAGATAAAACTACTCGGGCCTTAATTTGCCGGTTGCATGCCGACAACCGGCACGCACTCTTTTATTTTAATCCACTTTTTTTTCTTTTTTTCTTGTTCTTTTTCT
>DAHXOW010000081.1 GCA_027364665.1 bacterium
AGAAAGTAGAGTCTCTTATTGGTAATGGGGTAAGGGTTGAAACTGCCGTTTTCCTTGAATTTGTTTGGGTACTTCAATCGTTTTATAAGATGAATCGACAGCAGATATCTGACAGGCTGAGAGTGATTGTTGATGATAAAAGAGTGACTTGTGAGCGCGAGGCGCTAGTTGAAGCGACAGATCATTATTTATCCAAAAAACAACTTTCATTTCTGGATATATATTTGTCCCTATCAGCCGAAAGAAAAGGCGGTAAGCTCCGTACTTTTGATGAGGCGCTGTCAAAAAAAATGTCGGATCAGGTACAATTGATCGTTTAGCGAACTCACGAAGTTGTTTTTAGTAAATTAGACGAGTCGACGTCGAATAGTTAAGCTGTGATTGCCGTATCCAACGCCCAGATTATTATTTTGAGGCAAACAGATAAAAAACGGACTTTTCAATTGATAAAATTAAACAAGAACAAAACAATAGAGCAGATCAAAGATGATCAATTCGCAATCCAGAAAGGCGATTAGGTATTTGGTAGACATGACATTAAACGCCGATGGCAGTCAGCGCCAACTTGAAACGGACAAGCCGTTAGTTATGCATTCGCTTTATGTCGGTTATAAGCTTTTTGAGTATGGTTACGATAAAGAGTTGGTGACGGCCGGTATTTACACGACCTTAACGAAGGTGCCGGTGTTACTTTCGGACAGATCGAAAAGCATTTTGGAAGCAGAGTTGCTGATTTAGTTCACGCTTTATCGTACGATCAATCGATATCCGAAGGACCGGATAGAATCAAAGATGCTGCCTGGGAAAGACGGTGCCATCGTTTCTATCGCGGATCATCTGGCCAATCTGTCATATTTGGAATATGTCGATACTCAGGAACTTGGCGATAAAGTTCTCAAACATTGGCGATTATTTTTTGAAAATATCGCAATTGCCGCCAAAGATGAACCAATTTATGAAGAACTAAAGAAATCGATCAAAGATATTAACTAGATAATTTTGCCATACTCGCTTTTGAGTAGCCATTATCTATCGATAATCCGTGTTTATCGACACGAACAAACCAAAATATAAGACCTAATATATATTGTACGACATCATTAATGATAATTATCCAACAGTCTTATTTCTCATGGAGTCCAATATGTTTCGGAACTTGTGCTAATGATGTACAAGTCTTTGACAATCGTCTACTAATCGTCTACTATTAGTATATAAACTAGGAGACGAATATATTTGAACCGAGATTTACCGTCACTCAGAAACTTTTAAGTAACATCAAGAGAATCGGTGTGATTGTTGCTGAACTTAATAATCGACATTTTCAGAAACTAACTTTAGTTAAACTTGAAAAGGTCGCCAGGGAAATTTCTGCTCACTCGTCGACCGGTATTGAGGGTAATCCGCTACCTTTAACCGAAGTCAAAAAGATCATCAAAAATAGGCCGGAAAATCTTCGAGACAGCGAGAAGGAGGTTATCAACTATAATCATGCTCTGGAAATCCTAGAGGAGGATATCCGAAATAAAGAGGTCAAACTTAATCTTGATTTAATTTTAAAGACACAGAAAATCGTTACCGATGATTTAATTGATTCATTTAATTCCGGTAAAATCCGTCAGCAACCAGTTTTTGTCAATGATCCGGTTGCGGGTAAAGCAATATATTTACCGCCGGATCACCAGGATGTTAAAAATTTACTCGATAATTTAATTCATTATACTGTAAGTAACAAAAACAAAGTTGATCCGCTAATATTAGCGGGAATTTTTCACAAACAATTTGTCATTATTCATCCATTTATCGACGGCAATGGCCGTACTGCACGACTCGTTACAAAAGTGCTTTTGGCTGATATGGGACTCGATACTTTTAATCTTTTCAGTTTTGAGAATTATTATAATCAAAATGTTGGCCGCTATTTCGAAAATGTCGGGATTCACGGCAATTATTATGACCTCAAGGATCAGATTGATTTCACGGTATGGTTGGAATACTTCACGGACGGAATTATCGATGAGCTATTGCGAGTTAACAAGATTCTTAGTGCCGAATCCATCACTCCAGAAACTACACTGAAACCACATCACCAGAAAATTCTTGATTTTATTAAAGAAAAGAGCTTTATTACTGACCGGGATTACGCCAAATTAACAGATCGTGCTAAATCAACCAGAAACAAGGATTTCAACAAATTAATTAGACTCGGTTTAATCAAAAGACTCGGAAAAGGCAAAGCGACATATTATAAACTTAAGGATTGAGATGCCTAAAAAGCACAAAACATTGCATATGCTGAATTGGTTTCATGGTAATATTCGTGTCAGAAAATGTCATGGAAATCTTGAAAAAGAACGCGACTGCTATGACAAAAACCGTCAAATTATTACCGGTTATGGCAATTATTCTTAATATTGCATAGTGCAAATATTGATATAAACCACAATAAGGAATTAGAACGGATTTAGCCGATATTGTTGAAAAGTCGCAATCAATTGATAATCCGTGTTTATCAACACGAACAAACCAAAATATAAGACCTAATATATATTGTACGATGCTAATAAAAATTATCCGATGCGACATGGCTGATGCCGGTGATTTATGGTATAATATTGATCAGTAACTTAAAAAAAGAAGGGGGTCACATATGTTTACATTAATTTTAGTCTCTGTGCTGGGGCTATTGTTTACGGCGACAGGGATTGCGATGGTGCGCCTGTGCCCGGACGGTAAAATTACCATGGTCACAGTATCAATTATCGGAGTAATAACCACGCTGCTGCTTTTGATCGCGGTAATCGGATTTTGTTTTCTTGGTGTGGAATTGATACGGACCGGAGGTATTTTCGGAGGTATTTTAAACTACTTTCTTGTCGTACTAATGACTTGCGATGCGCTATACGGCATATGGTATCTGGCCAAAATATTCAGAGCTACATAGGGAGAAGAGAATGGATTTGATTATAATAGTCTCCTGGCTGGTTTTAATGGCCAGCACGATGATTTATCTTGAAAAGGACAAAAAACCGTCTTACGGCATAATCGTCATCATTTATGCCTACGCACTATTTTGGGTGATTCTGGGCCAAAGCATTCATATGCCATGAAAATATCCCAGAGACCTAATAACCACGTATTAACAGATAATACGTGGTTGTTTTTTAAAGTTAGGGATAATATTAATAAGCCACGAATTCACGTGGCTTATTTTTTACGGTTTAAAAAGTAATAATTTGTAGTAACCCGGCCAAATAGCTTCGTTGCGGCAATCGATTGCCTCAAACATTTTTCCGGGTAAAAAACATAATATTCTGTCGTTGATTGGTTTGGGAAAATAAAGCCACTCGTCCGACCGGATATAATCTTCAAGCACAATCTGACAAGCCAGATTGGGTGATATCTGGTCATAATCACTTTTACTAATTATTTCGATTAGTGATTCGGTCGAAACGACCGATTCATTGGTCAGCTGACTAACCGAAACGATAACCAACCGCTTATCTTTCCCGTCTTGTTTCGGGTCTGACAAAACAAGCTTTTTTACTCCCGGTCCGACGACTACGTTGCCGTAATAGAAACATTGAAGCATCTCCCGAACAGAAAGTTGGCTTCTACTCATGGTTTTAATAGGAACATCCATGACAGATCCTCCCTATTGTTTTGTTAAGGTAATTTCTTTTACAATAAAAACACTTATTTGTCAATTAACTTAGATCAACAAGGGTGTTCCGGAGCGTGCAGAGGATGGGGATGTAGGCGATGACTGAGACCGGCCACCAGAAAATAACCGATGGAAGAAATGGTCGCCAGATAAAAACTGGCCGGATAGCGGCTGACAAAAGTGAGCACTAAACTAAACCAGGTTATGCCCAAGCCTAAAGCGATCGACAAAATTAGCGCCGTAGACGGTTTGTGACTTAAGTGCAGGGCCATAGCCGGAGGCATGATCAACAAGGCGAAAACCATTAAAACTCCGACGATCTGAATCGCCTGCGCAACGGCTAAAGCGAGCAAAACCGTAAAGACAACGGATAACCAAATAAGCGACAGTCCTTTGGCTTGGGCGACTTCCGGATCGACTGAAGCAAAGAGTAAGGGCCGAAATAGGAGTGCCACGGTAGTTGCGACTATAAGCGTAGTTATGGCAGATAACCAGATATCGCTTTTCGTAACGCTTAAAACAGAACCGAAGAGAATATTAGACGCTTCCGTTGACGAACTGACATATAAGTGAATGAACAGCACTCCCAGCCCGAGAAAAAACGACAGTATCAGGCCGGTTTCCAAATCTCTGTTTTTTAATTTATTTCCACCCGCGCCGATTGCCAATCCGCCCAGAAGAGAAAAAATAATCGATCCGATAGCGGTGGCCCAACCGAACAGACCGGCTCCGGTTGCTCCGGTGAAAGC
>DAHXOW010000006.1 GCA_027364665.1 bacterium
CCCGATTATGTTGATAAAAAAGAAATACTAAGATTGAGAAAATTAGGAATCACAAAGGTGGAAATCGGTGTTCAATCGTTGAACGATGACTGTTTGAAAGCAAGTCGACGTGGCCACACGGTAAAAGATACCATTAATGCAACCAAGCTTTTAAAAGATGCCGGTTTTAAAGTTTCTTATCAGATGATGATCAATTTACCAAAGTCTGACCCGGAGCTAGATGTTAACCAATTCAAATCATTGTTTGAAGACCCCGATTTTTGTCCTGATCATTTGAAAATATATCCGTTGGCAGTTGTTAAAGAAGCCCCGCTTTATCGCGAGTATTTATCCGGTAGATTTCATCCGTATGACGGACAAAAAGTCAAAGAAATAATCAGTAAAGCAAAAAATTTTGTGCCATATTACTGCCGTATTGAAAGAATTATCAGAGATATTCCGGCCTCTCAAATTGTTGAAGGGGGAGCCAAGCTTTCCAATTTACGTCAACAATTACAAAAAGAGGGCGTCAAATGTCAGTGTATTCGTTGTCGAGAGATTGGCAATAAACCAACCGGTTTAAAAAATGCCAAATTATTCAGACAGGATTATTTTGCCTCCGGTGGCCACGAGATTTTTTTGAGTTTTGAAAATATGGAAAGGTCAGAAATTTATAGTCTTTTAAGATTGAGAGTGAATAATAAAAACGAAAGCCAAGTTATTTCGGTTCTCGAAAAAACCGCTTTGATTCGAGAGATGCATACCTATGGTCAACAATTAAAAATTGGTGAACACGAAGATTTGGCGGTACAACATCAAGGACTGGGCCGGGAATTATTAAGCGCAGCAGAAAAAATTGCCAAAGTGGAGTTTAGTTGTCAAAAAGTTGCTGTCATTGCTGGTATCGGCGTACGAAATTATTTCGAAAAACAAGGATACGTCTTAGACCATACTTATATGATTAAAAATTTAGATAACAATTAATTCATTTGCCCGATTTAACAGATAAGTTTATGATGTAATAAGTAAGGAGGAATATGGAGTGGAAACATCCTAGAGAAAAAGGTTTTTTGGGCGTGGCGATGGCCCTGATAATTGTCGGAGCGTTCATTTTTGCTTATGGCGGAGTCGCTTGGTTTTATAACTATTTGACCAGTACGACCACCAATTACATCCCATCCGGCAAAATTATCGGCGGTATCGTTGTTCTTGCTTTGGGCTACGTCGTGCTTGAACTTGAGTTGATTCGCGAAAAGAAATAATTTGGGGTAAATTAAAAGATATTTTGTTTTATCGAAGCGTTTTAACGCCATTGTTAAGTTCTCGTAAAATCGGTAGAATAAAAGCGTGACTGATCAAATAAAAAGAATAAAAATAGACATCTCTTTCGGGGCGATAATTAAGGTTGCTCTGGTAGTGTTGGCTTTAATGTTTATTCAGCGGATCCAGGACATTATTCTGATGCTATTTGTGGTCATGATTGTCGTGGCGGCACTGGCCCCGGTAATTGATCAAATGATTGAATTCTATCGTATCCCCAGGCCTTTGGCCGTAACAATTATTTTTGGCTCAGTATTTCTTCTTCTGGCCTTGATGACTTGGTTGCTCGTGCCTCTGATGGTTAAGCAGATTATCGAATTATTGAACCAGCCTCAATTCAAAGATTTGGTGGGCGTGAAGGAATCCAATTCAGTGGTTGCTGAGCTTAAACAATTGTATGATAGACTTCCGGTTGGCCAGAGTGCGTCAGACGTATGGAACTTTATGACCAACTTATTTGGGGGAGTGTTCTATATCGTTACGGTATTAGTTATCTCTTTATATTTACTTTTAGATCAGTCAGCAGTTAAGAAGTTTTTTCACTCAATTATGCCGACCAAACATCGCGAGCAATTAATCGATGTTTTTCAAAAAATCGGTGACAAAATGGGTTCGTGGCTTAGAGGTCAATTAATTCTCAGTTTAATTGTCGGGTTAGCGGATATGGTCTTATTGATTGGTCTGGGCGTACCTTATTGGCTAACTATTGGTATATTTGCCGGTTTGACAGAAATCATTCCTTATATTGGTCCATTTTTAGGCGGTGGCGCGGCTTTATTAGCGTCGTTGGCCGTCGGTTCTTTTTGGGGGTTCAGTCATTGGACAGTCGCCATCGGAGTAATAATCGGTTTCACAGTCGTTCAACAGCTTGAGAGCAATTTATTGGTACCGAAAGTTATGGAGAAGACGGTCGGCTTAAATCCGGTGGTGATTATTGTGGCAATGCTGATCGGGGCTAATTTATTTGGCTTACTCGGGGTGATCTTAGCCGTACCGGTGGCGGCTATATTGGCGGTAATAGTGAACCAATGGCAAAATCTTCAATCGGCCTATTTGAGCAACAGGAAAGACCTGCAAGATAAAATCGGACTGTAGGGCGGCAAAATGAAAAAGTCGTCACCGGTAATTGCTGAAAATCGTCGAGCTCATTTTGATTACTCTATTTTAGAACATTATCAGGCGGGAATCGTATTAACCGGAAATGAGATAAAATCAGTTCGGGCCAAAAGAGTCGATCTGTCTGCTGCTTACGTAAAAGTTATTAACGGTGAAGTCTGGTTGATCAATGCTGTGTTCAGTGATCTACCCGAACAGGGACGTAGTAAAACACGTAAGCTCCTATTGCATCATCGCGAAATTGACAGATTGATCGGATTGACTCAACAAAAAGGCTTAGCTTTGATTGCTGAGCGACTGTATTTTACTCACGGCCTGGCAAAACTGGATTTCGGTGTGGGCCGAGGAAAGAAAGAATACGACAAAAGACAAACGATTAAAGAACGCGATATAAAGCGCGAAGAACAAATAAAAGACAGGCGACTAAATTAGCCGCCTGTTTAAAATGTATTCAATAAATCCTCTGACAAAGGCAACAAGCAGAGTCAGAGTTATGACGATGGCGACCAGAACGATTGCCGTATTGTTTTGCCCGTATAGAAATATCCCGGACAATATCAACAACAGCAAAACGAAAGTTGTCCTCATCGAACTACCCCCTTTTTTTTGGAATTTATTTCCGCTTGTATATTGCGCCGGTTAATTAAATCGAGTATTAACTCAACTACCACATAAGTCAGCGTTAGAACATAGATTGTACCGGTAGACCCGATACATAAGTCAATGCCCTTGATGCCAGCGTATAAATAACAAAAAACATTCAATCCGAGACCAATTATGGACAGGCAGGTAACAATGCATATGCCGAGATCGGAATCATGCATTATACTCAGTAGTGTTCCGAAAAAGACAATACACCCCAGAATTATTAGCAAAATAAGCCAGATCATGTCTTTTCTCCTAATTATTAAGGTAATATCTAGCAAGAAATTATCTTAAAATGCGCACGCAGTCAATCGATGATGTGGGTATAAGATAATCTTGAATTTATTGTTGATATTAATATAGCGGAGTCTTCACTGATTGTTTATAATAATAGCATGGAAATTGAAGAGTATTTAGTTCAATGTCGGCAAGCTGGTCTGAGTGATAACCAAATCAAGCAAAACTTGATTGGAGCAGGTTGGGCTGAGTCCGATGTTGATCATGTTTTAGGTGTGTCGACAGATCAACTGCCGATTGATAGCCAGTCGCAAAGCCAGGCCGACCCAACGACGGATAATGTCACTAAAGTATTGGGCATTGGTCAAAAAGTGACGGTAGCAATCGGAATATATGACATTGTCAAAAACATCGGCGGCATGATTGTATTGATTGTTTGTTCAGTCGGAGTTTATTTTTACTTAACGGATACGATGCACATAGTTTTGCCATCATTCGTGATTCCTTTTGCTTTATTGGTCATGATAATCTTGATTATCGGTACGGTTTTGCAAGTAATAATAACCAAGAAAATGGCCAGCGCTAATTTGTCGTCAACCATTGAGCAGGGTCCTCCGGCAACCAGAATAGAAATTCAAGTAGGTGAACAACTTCAAGGTGCTTTTGCCGGAATTACTCGAATTATGGATGCCAAATCAATTTTTAAGTTACGAGCCGGACCCCGCGGTGGAGCCTTTGGCAGTATGACTCAAGTCGGAGAAATTTATCAGTCAGAAAACTCCATGTTAGTAACTAATGATCAGATTATTCTGCTTACTGTGCCGATGCCGGGTGCCGACACCTTATTATCTAACGGTCAAGGTGATGGAATGGATATCGGAATGGGTGAATGGTTGTTAGCTAAAAAACAGATGCAGGCTAAACTTGATCAGATGATAAATACCGAGACTTTGGCGGAAGTAGCCAATTGTCACCCGCATAATTTTGCGATTGACCGCAAAACAGTCAGCAGCATCGTTTTTGTGCGCAAAGGAATGGCAATTCAAATTAATCTAACCGACGGCAAAAGATTTACCTATTGGTTTAGGGAAAAAGCCGATGCTCAAAGAGCCCAGGCATTGTTTAATGCTCCGCTTGCCTGAGTTCAACCGACAAAATTCATGTTCCGTTATGTTACATCAGTGAATAACAAATAGGCACCGGTCTTTCGGTGCCTATACTTTATTTTTTAACATAATAGTGGTGAACGGTTTTTGATGAAACAGATTGAAAACTGTTTTCATCTTTTTTCCAAGAAAAAAAATTTGACCACGTATTATAGGTGGTCTTATACCTGTGATGAGTGGCGGGTTTCTCATTTCGACAGAACTTAAGCCAGGCATACGCCACCCACAGCACTGTTAATACACTGAAAACTGCCATCATCATGAGGATAATCTTTGCTATATCCAAGAGGACTAGGCCAATTTCTGACAGTATCGCGATCATTTTGGTTACCCCCTTTTTTAAATTGCTCAGATAATTGACATTTTAGGCTAAAATCAGTACTATGTAAATAGTAATTTAACAAAAAAAGATCTGAAAATATGGGGCTGTATAAGCTTCGACAGATCGGAATTTTGTCTATTTTTGCATGACGAGACGATTGTCACTCGTAACATTCATATCAAACAAACACAACTGCCAACAGTTTTGTTAGCAAAGTCAAGAATGCTTTTGCGTCCTTGAATTTTGCGCCAGCGCTCGCCTAAACGACGGACGCCGTTCCTATTTCCTTTGGTTTTCGGGAAGTAAAGGGCGTCATATAGAAAACCTGCTGTTTATGCCAGCGACACACTGGCAATAACATAAGTTAAAAAGTGTTATCAAAAGCCCGGATCTTGAGGATTCCTTTTCGGACTTTTGAGTTTTATCAGAATCCCTAATCATGTAGAGAGAGTAGATGAAACGATTTGGACAGGGGTGCAACTCCCCTCAGCTCCACCATATTTTAATTTTAGATTAAGAAGTGTTTCTTAATTAGAGAATATTACAGGCGAATTTTATGTGCCTTATTTATAACTCTCGGCTATTTTCCAAACTCCACGTTCTCGAAATGCGGAGATAGTTTGACGGTGAGCGGAATTAAAAACTGCCGGAGCGCTAAGTTTGTTTTGCCTAACATAATCCGAAAGAGGGATGATTTTTTTGCCCTCCAAATAGGCAATTCGTTTGTGTAATGATTCGAGTAATGATAGGAAAATAACCCGTTCCATGGTTTTTAAGCTCTTTCCGCCTTCATATTCCCGAAACGCGCGATAATAGATATCTTTTTCTTTATCGCGAATGATTATCCTTGGGAAGCCCAATTTTAGTAGTTGAAAATTAATCAACACTCGACCAATACGACCGTTACCATCACAAAAAGGATGGATGTGTTCAAATTCCAAATGAAATTTAGCGATTTGATCCAAAAAATAATCTATATGATTGCTTGAGTAATTAATTAAAAGACCGTCGATTAATCGCTCTATTTGTTCTGGAGAGGGAGCAATATGAGTGCCGACGCGGACATATTCGCCTTTTCCACGAAAGCGCCCGGCAATATTATCATCAATTCCACCAATTAGCATTTGATGAAAAAGTAAAATTAATTCTTTATTAAGTTCGCTTTCTTGAGATTTATTTCTAGTATAATCAACAACTCTAGCTAAATTTTTAGCTTCATAAACTTCACGTAACGAAACATTTCGAGATAGATCTTGCTCTAAAAGAATTTTTTCCGTTTCTTTAAGGGTCAAAGTTGAGTTCTCAATGGCATTGGAATTATAAACATTTTCCGGAAGTTCAGCTTGATCAATAACTACTAAAAGAGCTTCTTTGTCGCGCTTTAGGGTTTCATATTTGGTTTTAAGATCTTGAATTCGTTGTTGATAATTTTTTGAAAGAGCCATTTTTTCTTCCTTAATTTTTCTTTCTACTCACATTTATACCTTATAATATTCACACAATATTGTCAATATC
>DAHXOW010000014.1 GCA_027364665.1 bacterium
GCCCGCTCTAAAGGGTGCTCGGTTGAAGCAGAATTGGGCGGGGTAGCTGGCCGAGAGGATTATTTAGAAAACACTTTGCCTAAAAAAACTGATGTTGGTCAGGCCGCTCAATTTGTAAAAGAAGCTAATATTAGCGTTTTGGCGGTTGGGATTGGAAATGCCCACGGAATTACGACGAAAGAGGAAAAACTTGATTTTGATTTATTGTCTGAAATCGAACAGGCAACTGGTTTTCCTTTGGTTTTACACGGGGCGTCTGGGAACAGTTCAGACCAGATACACAAAGCAATTAATCGGGGAGTGGTAAAAATAAATATCGATACTGATTTAAGGCTGGCTTTCAGTAAGGCTCTCCGCCTCTTTTTGAGAGCAAATCCTGATGCTTATGATATCCGAGAAATTATCGGAGCTGGGAAAGCGGCTATTGTTGAGACGGTAAAACAGAAAATTGTTATGTTTGGTAGCATAGGAAAGGCTTGATGGCAAAGAATTTTGATTGTATAACAATCGGCGCTGGTTTGCTGGATACTTTTGTGCAATTAAAACAGGCTCATCACCATTTGGATGGTGGAACGGAAGACGAATGCTTTTCTTTGGGGGCTAAAATCGACATTTCGCAGATAAGACAGCAAAGTGGTGGAGGGGCAACTAATGCAGCTGTTACTATGGTCAGGCAACGCTTGACCAGTGCGATAATTTGCCGGATAGGCCAGGACTCGGCTGGTTATCTGATTCGTAAAGAATTGGTTAATGAGGGTGTGTCAACTGAATATATCAAGGGTGGAGGGAGATCTGGCCAATCTGTAATTTTGGTTGATCCGAATGCAGAAAGAACGATATTGACGGATCGCGGAGCAGGGGGGCATTTGACGATAGATGATTTGTCTGATTTGGAACAAATAAAGGCACGTTGGGTTTATCTAACTTCACAAAACGGCCAAGCTATGGTGATTGAACAAATAATGACTTGGGCAGAACGGAACTCCGCTAAAGTAGCCTGGAATCCTGGATTGGCCGATCTGTCTTTGAGATCTTCGGTGAGACGTTGGATAAAAATTGCTGGCCTGTTGTTAATGAACAAAGATGAAGCCAATTATTATCTAGAAACGAGAGATCAGTCAGTAAATAAATTGGCGATTGCCCTGAAAGCTCAAGGGGCTAGGAAAGCTTTAATCACCGACGGACCTAACGAATTAGCAATAATTGATGATAATAAAATATCCAGCATACAACCGACTAAGATACAAGCTGTTGATCAAACAGGCGCAGGAGATGCTTTCGGTAGCGGAACCGTGGCAGGACTATTGGAAGGTCTGTCATTTAAAAAATCTATCGAGCTTGGTTTGGCAAATTCAACAAGCGTTGTTAAACAAATAGGAGCGAAAGCTGGTATTATTTACCGTGAAGAATAACAATTTAAAAAGCTAGGACAAGGAGGGATAATGATAAATGTAGCAATTAATGGTTTTGGAAGAATTGGGCGCAATGCTTTGAAAATTGCGATGACAAAACCGGAACTTAAAATAGTGGCAATTAACGATCTGACTGAGCCATCGACTCTGGCATATTTATTGGCCCACGATACTAACTATGGTACTTATAACGCAGAGGTTGGGTATCGTGATAAGCAATTAATAGTTAACAATCAAATTATTACGGTTTACGCAGAAAAAGACCCAGCCGCTCTTCCATGGAAAAATGAAAAAATCGATGTGGTTTTGGAGTGCACCGGACGCTTTACCGATCCGGAGAAGGCCAAAGCCCATTTACAAGCTGGCGCTAAAAGAGTGATTATTTCGGCTCCTGCAAAAGGGGAAGGAGCAGCTACTTACGTAATCGGCGTAAATTCCCATTTGTATACTAATGAACAAATAATATCCAACGCTTCGTGCACTACTAATTGTATTACTCCGGTAGCACAGATTATGGTTGAAAAATTTGGTGTTAAAAAGGCTTTAATGACTACCGTACACTCTTACACTGCTGATCAGAATCTACAGGATGGCCCTAATCATGATTTACGTAGGGCCAGAGCTGCTGCACAAAATATAGTCCCGACGACTACCGGAGCAGCCAAAGCCGCTGCCCTGACAGTCCCCGAATTAAAAGGAATTTTTGATGGTTTGTCGATAAGAGTTCCAACCTCGGTTGTTTCATTGTCTGATTTTACTTTTTTGTTGAAGAAAAAAGTAAAAGTTGAAGAAGTTAATGAAGTGTTAAAAAAAGCATCAAAAACAAAACGTTACGACGGTGTTTTATCAGTGACCGAAGAACCGTTAGTTTCATCCGATTTTATCGGTAATGCTTATTCGTCAATAGTTGATCTGAGTTTAACGCAAGTAGTCGACGGCGATTTAGTTAAAATTGTTGCTTGGTATGATAACGAGTGGGGTTATTCAAATCGTTTAGTTGAAGAGACTATTCTGGTCGGGCAAAAAATTGGAGCCAAAGAGGGGAATTGAACCCCTGACCTCTGCTTTACGAAAGCATTGCTCTACCAGCTGAGCTACTTTGGCGTGTTTTTTGGTACCCCCGGCAGGAATTGAACCTGCTACCAAGTGCTTAGAAGGCACCTGCTCTATCCGGTGAGCTACGGGGGCTTGTTCGCATTATAGCAAATTTACAGTTTTTAAGCTAAAATAAGGGCATATGGTGGCTGTGGCGCAACTGGTAGCGCACCTGATTGTGGCTCAGGCGGTCGTGGGTTCAAGTCCCATCAGCCACCCCAGAAGTTAAACTAGAGGGGCAGCATGTCTTTAAAGACCTGGGTGTGGATTGGTTTTTTTGTCGGCTCAACTGTCGGCCAGGTTGTACCGGTCGTATTTGGGATTAGTATGTTGTCCGGTTGGTCATTTTTTTGGAGTAGTGTAGGCAGCGTATTAGGTATCTGGGCCGGTTACAAATTGGGACAATATTTGGGGGCTGAATAAATTAATGAAATTAATATCCAAAGACGATTGTCAAGAAAGTAGCCACCAAACGAAAGTTGTTGGAGTATTCAATCCCGGGGCAGTCAGGTTCGGCGACGAAATCGTTCTTTTGGTTAGAGTCGCCGAAGCGGCCACCCAACAGGAGACTGGATATTTATATTCACCTAGGGCAA
>DAHXOW010000022.1 GCA_027364665.1 bacterium
TCCCTTATCAAGATTGATAACCGAAGCAGCGTCTCGAGGCTTTGGTGGGCTTGAATATTGGTATGGTTTGCCAGGAACAGTCGGTGGCTCTGTTTATGAAAACCTGTCTTCGTTGGGCCATTCGTGGCAGGAATTAGTTAAACAATTGACAGTATTTTATCCCTCGAGCAAATACGAAGAAGCAAAGATCAGACGCGTGTCTGTTGATGATATGCGATTTCGGAAAAACGGTAACGCGCTGAAAGATTTAAAAGACGAATTTTCAAAACCGACGATTTTATCGGTCGTTTTACAATTACAGAGACAAAGTAAAGAAGAAGTGCTGCGAAGGATTTCTAAAGTCCGGGAGATTCAAGGTGATAAAATGACACATCTGCCAGCGCTAATCGATTACTTTCAAGACCCTCTTGAATCAGATGAACACGGCGAATTAATTCAGATAGAGGAGATTTTGAGTGCGGCAAAAATTGGACGTTTGAAAGTCGGCCAAGCATCAGTCGCGAGTTTTAGCAAAAACGCTCTGATTAATCGCGGGAATTGTTCTGCTTCAGATATCCAATCTCTAGCTCAATTGGTAAAATATAAAGTAGCTGAACAAACCAAGGTTCAGTTAAAGGAAGCTATAGAATACGCTGGAGTATGGGGTAAGTAAGTTAATGAGACAGATTCAAAAAATCAAATCAAGGGAACAAGTCCCTGTGCGTAAACCGAATGTATATAAGTCGGTTATTATTAGGCAACCAAAAATCGCTAAATCAACCGACAAAATTGTTGAACAAAAATCTTTTCCTTGGCAGGTGGTATTTCGAATTATTCTGACTTTATCTATTGTTTTTTTTGTTGCTTGGCTATTTAATTCATCAATTTTTAAAGTCAGGCAGGTGATTGTCGCTGGCAATGTTAATGTTCCGACCTCTTTAATATTAGCTAACGCACCTGTTAATGATAACTTGTGGCTATATCCAGTTTCGGCTACGGAAAGAAAAATCCGTTCGGCATCGCCCTTGATTGCTGACGTGGCGATTTATAGGGGGGTGCCCGACGTCATAAAAATACAGATTGCCGAACACTCAATGATAGCCGATTGGCAGACTGGTGGCCAAGATTATATTTTAGGAATTGATGGGCAGTTGCTTTTAAAGGAAAAACCAAGAAAGCCAATTTTGAAATTAGATGATACCAAAAATTTACCCGTTCATGCTGGCGAGAAGGTTGTCACCGCAGGGTTTGTCCAATTCATTTTATCGGTAGAGCATAATTTTCAGAATATTATTGGTCAACCAATTGATCATATTGAGATTGGTGACACAACTTTTGCAATAACGGTTGTGCCGAAGTCTGGTCCAAAAATTTTACTTGATAGTACTAGAGATGCGGTTGTACAGCTAAAGGCTGGAAAACTGGTTCTCAATCAATATGGTAAAAATATTAAACAATATCTAGATTTAAGAGTCCCTGGTCGGGCATATTATCAATGAGCGATTATGAAATAATCTTAAAGGATCGGTTGTCTGATGACTTGATCGAGAATCTTTTACTGCAACGCGGGATAAAGGATCGTCAACAGTTTTTTTCACCTATGTTCTCCTCATCACATGATCCGCTATTGCTTAATGACATGATAAAATCCTTAAAAGTTTTGATTAAGGCAATAAGATCTGATCAGACGATCGGAATATGGGGTGATTATGATGTTGATGGTATATCAGGTACAGCTTTGTTATACATGGGTTTAAGGCAGGCTGGCGCCAAAAACCTTGAGGTTTTTATTCCCAAAAGACAGGATGGATACGGTATATCTGTTGATAAATTAGCTGATTTTCTTAATCGTAAGATCGATCTGTTGATTACCGTTGATTGCGGTATTAGTAATGCAAAAGAATTATCTGGTTTGACGATACCGGTGATCGTTACTGATCATCACGAACTGCCGTCCGAACTCCCGGACTGCTATTTAATAAATCCTAAATTATCGACTGATTATCCTTTTCGTGA
>DAHXOW010000027.1 GCA_027364665.1 bacterium
TTGTACCAATTTTTATGCCAATTTATATGGACGCTGTTTATGTGGGCAACCTAAAAGACAGCATAAAAAATCTTTACCTTCAGCAGCAAAGATGGGCTTATGGCGTAGAGCATTTTCCATATATAGTCGAAGAGTGCGAAAGACATCATGAAATCCCTTTATGGGACCGTTTGGCGTTAATCTGGAGAGCATTTGAGGGGAACTTCTCTTGGGCTATGGCATCTTATTTTATTACCTTTGTCGGTTGGATGCCACTGCTTCTAAGCCCTAAATTTTCTCATCAGTTGCTGTCCTTAAATTTTCAGATCTTTACCAGAGATGTCCTCGGCTTAACCTGGCTGGGTTTATTAATCTCTGCCTACATAACGGTTAAAATTCTACCCGATGCACCAAAAAGCAAGTCGCGTCTAGCCGTGCTAACCATGGTTCTGCAATGGCTGTTAGTACCCGTCACCACTTTGATCTTCGGTTCCATTCCAGCCATTGATGCCCAAACACACTTTATGCTGGGAAAATACATGGGCTTTAGGGTTACTCCTAAAGTAACTTAATTATGATATAATATTCAAACTCTCGGGGAGTAGCGCAGTGGTAGCGCGTGGCGTTTGGGACGCTGAGGTCGCAGGTTCAAATCCTGTCTCCCCGACCATCACCAACTTTTGGTTATTTATAAGCGTACTTTTGAAGAATTTAAGGAAAGAGACAGCTGAATCATCAGTCGTCTCTTAGTTCTGCGAGTTGTCCGGCGAGCTTAGAACATGTGGGTTGAAAGAGGATCAAAGTCTCGTGCCCTAAGTTTCACGATTCTCACCGCGGCGCAATCAAAATGATAGTCGCCTTGGTCGCAGGAATAGAATCATTGCGGGGGCGCCTGTGCGCACACGCGTCCGCAGTTCCAGTCAAAACCCACAAACGGAATCATGGCATACGTCAGGTCCGTGTTCTCGGCCTTGTACCATCGAAAAACAAAAATAACAACAAAAACTCCCTGTGATCATAATTGATAGGGAGTTATAACAGTCTAGTGATGTCGTGAACTCCCTGACCTACAATTCAAGTTCACCTTTGATGTGCCGTTATTAAATAAAAAAGCTCGTGGTCACTTGCCTCAATACATAAAAGAGCTACAGAAAACTGTCGGTGGAGAATGGCAAATAACGCTTATAAACTATTGACTTATGGTCAGGAAATCGTATAATTGAGTATATACATGACAGACTACATCAAGCCAGTTCGGTTCAATTGGGATACAGGTAACTCCGATAAAAATAAGTCAGGTCATGGTGTTGAGGATTGGGAGTGTGAAGAAGCTTTCTTTGATCAGCACAAAGTTGAAATCAAAGACAAACTTCACTCCCAACAAGAAGAAAGGCATATACTGTTCGGCAAGACTAAGCAAGGTAGATTATTGTATATTGCTTTTACAAAAAGGAACGACTGCATAAGAATCATTTCCGCGCGAGACGTAACTAAAAAGAAAGAGATAAAAATATATGAAAAAGAAGCTTAATATTCCTAAGTTTAAGAATGAGGATGAAGAAAGAGAGTTTTGGGCTAATTTGGACGTTTCTAAGTACTTTGAACCTGAGGATTTTGAAAAAGTCAGCTATCCTAACTTAAAACCAACCTCCAGACCCGTGTCAATAAGGATACCGGTTTACATGTTAAACCGAGTTAAGGAGAGAGCAAACGAAACTAATATTCCCTATCAATCTTTGATTAAGGAATACATACGAAAAGGTGTGGCAGCTAAATAATCGGATGAGACCCATACGGTGATAATGATGTCGCGTATCACAAAAATCTGCCTTTGCCAACGATTTGTACCTAACCTACACATATCGAAAAACAAAAATAACAACAAAAACTCCCTGATCATAATTGATAGGGAGTTATAACAGTCTAATGGTATTGTCATCGACAATCTCTTCAGAGAGAATTATCAAAAGTGTCACTAAAAATAATAACACCATTTGTCCAAGATTTAGGTATGCGGACAACTTGCCGCAGGATAATTCAAATATAATTATTCCGGAAACCAGAATCAACAAAGAGGAAAAGAACGCTAACGCCTCTGTTTGTTGATAATATCGACAAACGAACAAATGCAATTTGAAAAGTCTGAACCAAATCGCAACAAAGTCCGTTAATATAATTATTATCAACGGCAAAATAGTTAACGGATCAAGAATTCCATAAAGCATTCTTACCATTTTGTTAAGCCCCCCTTTAATTAACTGCGGTGTAGAATAACATTTATAAGATCTTGAGACAAGAATCTATTTTATGTTAATATGAAACCCGATTGGCGGGTATCGTATAACGGTATTATGTCACCCTTCCAAGGTGAAGGCGCGGGTCCGACTCCCGCTACCCGCTCCAGTAGTAATTATTTTAGTGAATTGTATCTAAAATTCTATCAATTAATAACTCTCTGACACCCACTGACTCATCCGCGGCTCCATAAAATAACATTAGCCTATTTCTATCATTTTTATCTAATACTGCCCCGGTCGGAAAAATAACATCCGGAGTAAAACCACTTCTTTCAAAATCTTCTTTCGGAGATAAGATCGGCTCACCAGCCCAACCTATCATTCTGGTTGGATCGTCATTCGCCAAAAGGGCCGCTTCGACTTGATAAAATCCGGCAGAGTTTTTATCTTCCGTCTTTGTTACACTGTGATAAATTATCAGCCAACCGCGATCAGTTTTAATGGGTGGCACACCCATACCGACTTTATTAATATCTTTTCGTCCCGGAGGAGCATTAAATAAAAACTCGTACTCGCCCCAATGTTGTAAATCGGCGGATTTAGCCGTTAATACTGCTGGATCACTTAAGTTCAGTCGGCCACGAGGTCGGAGATAAGCAATATAGTTACCTTCATATTTCTCAGGCAAAATAACTACATCCTTTGTCTCAGCGGGAAAGATTACTCCCAATCTTATAAAATGTTGAAAATCCCTAGTTTCCATCAGGGCGGTTGTTACTTGCATTTGATTTGATACCGCCACGTAAGTGATTAAAAAAGTCTGCCCGATTTGAACAATCCTCGGATCCTCCAAACCATATTCCTCGTAAGTTTCTTTGGGAAACAATTCATCAAGTTTTTCTAATGATTTAATTGTTTTTCCATCACCATTAAGACGAACCAATTCCAAATGGGAAATGTAGGATAGTCGCCTTCGCCCACCTGACAAAAGCGGTTTTCGCTGATCATCCATTGATTCGATTTTACAGCGGTCAAAAAAATACTTAGGCACTGAACCGGTTAAATTTGCCCTA
>DAHXOW010000016.1 GCA_027364665.1 bacterium
AATTGTTTGTCCGGTTTCCTAGTCAGATTTGACTCGAAGGGTTGGATCTTCTTCAACGAGACGGGAAATCGCAATTCCCATTTTTTCCTGGTCGGCTTTTGTTTTTGGTTCAATGGCCATATCAATGACTGGTTCAGGAAAGGTGATTGACTCCAATCTAACCGGATGGCTCGGGTCACACAATGTATCGCCGGTTCTGGTTGTTTTTAGTCCGACGGCGGCGGCAATATCACCGGTTTGTACTTCAGTAACATCTTCGCGATGATTTGCGTGAAGACGTAAAATACGTCCAATTCTTTCTTTTTCACCGGTAGTAGTGTTAATGATGTATGAACCTGCGCTCAAAACCCCGCGGTACACCCGGAAAAAAATTAGCTTTCCGACGAATGGATCGGCCGCAACTTTAAAAGCCAATGCTGCAAAAGGAGCCTGATCGTCCGGATTAATCTCTATTTCTTGTTCAGTTTTCATATCAACGGCCTGAGCGGATGGTACATCTAAAGGTGATGGCAGATAATCATTGACGGCGTCAAGCAGAGTTTCCACAATTACCCCGCGACCGTCACCGCCTAAGACCAAGAAAAAATCACCTTTCAAGACACTTTTTCGGATGGCTTTTTTGAGCTCAACATCGGTTAGCTCTTCGCCATTTAAATACTTTTCCATCAACTGGTCGTCGGCCTCAACAGCTTTTTCAATCAATTCAGATCTATATTGCTCGACTTTTTCTGCCATTTCTTGAGGAACGCCGCTTTCTACAAGTTGTTTATCTTTATAGTCTGTGTAGGTGTATGCTTTTCTGCTGACCAAATCGACGATCCCGCTGATTCCCTGCTCAAAACCGATTGGTAATTGTAAAGGAAAAGCATTTTTTGACAGGCGCTGCCTGATCGAATCGAGCGATTTATAAAAGTCACCGCCCGTTTGATTTATTTTGTTCACAAAACAGATTCGTGGCACATGATACTTATCAGCTTGACGCCAAACAGTTTCCGATTGAGGTTCAACGCCCATCTTGCCGTCAAAAATTACCACTGCCCCATCCAAAATTCGCAATGAACGCTCAACTTCAACCGTAAAATCAACATGTCCTGGAGTGTCGATAATGTTAATTCGGTAATCCTTCCAAAAACAGGTTGTGGCAGCTGAGGTTATGGTAATGCCTCTCTCTCTTTCCTGCTCCATCCAATCCATTGTTGCTTCACCCTCGTGAACCTCACCGATTTTATGTACTTTACCGGTGCGATATAGGATACCTTCGGTAACTGTAGTTTTGCCGGCATCTATATGAGCGATTGTCCCAATGTTTCTGATTTTATCAAGCTCAAACTCGCGAGCCATATCTCTCCTTAATAGAGTTTTGAAGAATTAGCTACCAGGATAGCACAATACTGTTGAATTGTCTATTGACCTATACTTCGGACGATGTAGGCGTTGTTGACGTGTTCGTTTGTCGGACTGACAATTCCTCGCGGATCGCTGGTATTATATTGAACCGTGTTCCCATTCCAGGGAAACGGTCCGATCACTCCGGTGTTGAGGCCGGCCAATATGCTATTTGAATTACTTAATGGGCTATTTGTGGTCTCTAGGAAAGCGTACAAGTAATAATTACGAGCGCCGATAGTTACGTCGGTCACGTGACAGGTTGTCGGGTTTTGAAATTCTACCACGCTGTTGCTGTCTGTAGATAAATAGACATATTGCTCATTGCTATAAGTAGAAGTAGGGGTTAGGGGGTCAACCGGCATAGTCGGTAAAAAATTGGGCACCAAAACCTTTTTAAAATTTTGATCAAGGACAGTATCTGTAGCATAAATACATCCTGCATAAGGATATTGGTGATTTTCCAACAAGCCGTAATTCTGTAAAGCGGTATTGATCGAATTGATATCGGTAACACGTTCAGCGTCACGATTTTTTACCTCCGCCTGTCTCATTGAAATAACAACGATCGCCACTAATATACCAATAATAGAAATGACCATTACTAACTCAATCAGGGTAAAACTATTTCTTTTTCTCATAGCGTGTTTCCGCCGCCGTGTTTGACATACGTATCAGTATAATGCATACAAGGAGCTTGTCCGGTCAGGTTTTTATATTGTCCGTTGGTACTATAATATCCAGGACCAGAGCCGCTCCACGGTGAATCTCCGATCATACCGTCAAAAAACGTAAACGGTTGCTGCGATCCGTCGTTGCAAGTCGCTACACCCCATAAGGTATCGTTAAAGGGATAACTGCTGGCCATTTGCGAGACGTTATTATGCGCATTGTTCGGATCTTCCAAAAAAGCATACAAAAAATATCCGTTTGCTGCGATAAGGCTCGGACTATTACAAGCAATGTAGCCGCCGTTTGTTGTGAAAATATCATAACTGTGTCCGGGTACAGTGGTCATGTACAGATAATTCACGTTATATAAATCCTGACTGTTATTGATTGTCTGAACCAGCGGGTCATAAGGTATGGTTGCCATATAAGTTCCTCCGAAACTGTTTGAAGTTCCGTCTGGGGCATGACCGGTCAATGCGTACCACAACCCATAGCTGTTTACCGTAAAAGTGGCATTAGCACAGTCGGCCAGCGGATAAAGATTATTGTGTTCACTGCCGAATTGCCTTAGTGCAATGTCGATTGTACCGATATCACTGATGCGCCTGGCGTCTCTCGATTTCATCCTGGCGGATGTGACAAAATTGAGAGTAATTGCCGCGAGGATGCCAATTATAACAATAACAATCAATATTTCTATCAAAGTAAAACTTCGAACACGTCTCATGATTCTAATTGTATGCTATTTTAGTGGATCAGTTCAAGAAAAACGGGCGAAATGCGCAAACGCCTTATTGGCTTCTGCCATACGATGCATGTCGTCTTTTTTCTTTATTGCCTGTCCCTGATTGTGATAACTATCTGAAATTTCATTTGCTAGAAATACGTTCATCGGTTTTCCCTGTTTTTCTCTAGCGGCATTAATCATCCATTTCATCGCCAAAGTCTGTCTTCTTGATCGGCTTACCTCAAAAGGTATCTGATAATTAGCTCCGCCGACTCTTCTACCCTTTACTTCAAGAATCGGTGAGGCGTTCTTGACCGCCTGATCAAAAATTTCCACCGGGTCTTTTTTGAGATCCGAGCTGACTTTTTCCAACGCTTGATAAACAATCTTTTCTGCTGTGGATTTTTTACCGTCTAACATTACATAATTAATTAATTGGCTAATTAAAACATTATGATACTTTTTATCCGGTATGAGCTCGTGTCTTTTGATATTTCTTGATCCGCGCATCAGGTTATTCCTTTGGTTTCTTTGTGCCGTAAAGACTTCGGCCGCGGCGTCGTTTTTGTACGCCTTGCGTATCCAATTTTCCACGCACAATGTGATAACGCATGCCCGGAAGATCTTTAACTCTACCGCCCCTAATCATTACCACGGAATGCTCTTGAAGATTATGTCCTTCTCCACCGATGTATGCGTTAACTTCCAGGCCGTTCGTTAATCTAACTCTGGCAAATTTCCTTAATGCGGAGTTTGGTTTTTTCGGTGTCAAGGTGGAAACCTTAACGCACACGCCACGTTTCTGAGGAGCTCCCGAAGGAATAATTACAGGGCGATTTTTTTTGAAGTTGTAACTTCTCTTCAAAGCTAAAACTTTTGTTCGTCGCACTCGAGCTACTCTGGGTTTTCTAATTAGTTGAGATATGGTCGGCATAGGCTACATGCTATCAGTTTCTGGCTCGTTGGTCAATTGATCAGATAAGCCTGTACCAGCTGGTATTAATTTTCCGATTATTACGTTTTCTTTCAGGCCGCGTAAATGATCAATCTTTCCGGTTGTGGCCGCGTCAATCAAAACCGATGTTGTTTCCTGGAAAGAAGCAGCTGACAAAAAACTCTCGGTGAGAATGGCGACTCTTGTTATGCCCATAATCATGTTCTCTGCTGTCGCAGGGCGACTGGCTTGGCGGTTTTCCATTATCAGCCTATCGTTGTCGACAATTTCTCCTGGCAACAAAGTCGTTGTTCCCGACTCCATAATTCTGACTTTTGACGACATTTTTCGAATAATTACCTCAATGTGTTTATTATTGATGTTTTGGCCTTGTGAGGCGTATATAGCCTGTACTTCTTCCATAATGTATCGTTGGACAAAGTGTGCTCCTAATAGCTTTAAGGCCGATAACAAATCAACGTGTCCTTCACTAATCCGGTCACCGGTTTTTACGTTTTGGCCATGCTTGACGGTTAAGGGGATAGAATTGGAGATACGATATTCCTTGACCTGTTTTTCTCCGGAAGAAATCGTCACTTCATTATTCAGGATTTGTATGTTACCGGCTAAAGATGATCGGATTGACGGACCGCTGTCTGAGGTCGCGATAATTTTTTTCGGTTTAATTATTTCACCGTTTTCAACGGTTAATTTATAGTTATCAGGAATGACAAATTTCTCACTTTGTGCATGATCTGATATCAACCTGACGATTTTTTCTTCTTTTTCCTCTTCAATCATGATTTTACCGTCTATTTCAGCGAGTGCTGCTGGTGTTCTTGGGGTACGGCATTCGAATAATTCCTCAACTCTTGGTAAACCAGAAGTGATATCACTGGCCGAAGCGACACCACCAGTGTGGAAGTTTCTCATTGTCAGCTGGGTTCCTGGTTCACCAATAGCCTGTGCGGCCATAATACCAACTACTTCGCCAATTTTTACCAATCCGCCGGTTGCAAGATTTTCTCCGTAGCATGATTGACAAACCCCAAATTCGGCTTGACAGTTAAGTAAGGTCCGAATTTGGATTTCCTTGATCCCGGATTCGACT
>DAHXOW010000046.1 GCA_027364665.1 bacterium
CTAAGTAAGCCATTACTCTCGTGCCATACCTTCATCAATCGGTTGCCGATATCCAGGTTTCCATTTGCTTTATCTGTACAAACTATCGGCAAGATGAAACAATATGTAGTGGACAAAATAAACTGAGTTTTTATGTTAGCAGAATCACTGTTGAAACAAACTAGTGTGATTGTTTGGCCTCAGGCGTATGCTATTGTTAAGGCTAAAAATTACATGCCGGGAGCATTGGCGATGATCAGCGACCGGCAAGAATTGACGGTGGTAATAGACGAAAACAAAATCGTTTCTGATGCGGTAATCGAATTAAGTCGAGGCTGGAAATTATTGACTTTTGATGTGGTCTTGCCACTAGAGATGGTCGGTTTTTGGACCATGGTCTCAACAATTCTTAGTCAAGGCGGGGTATCATTATTTGCCATATCAAGTTTTTCAAAAGATCATGTTTTGGTAAAACAACGCGAACTGGATAGCGCGGTTCGGTTGCTAGGAGACCACGGTTGTAACATAGATTTGCGAAACTTTGAGTAATTATTTGTTAATCAGGTCAAAAAGACGATCTATCTCGCTGCATATCGCAGAAGACGGCTGGTTGTTAGTGCGAGCGCCGTATTGGCTCAGTGAGGATACGATTAGGAAATTTGTCAAGGATAAAGAAAATTGGATTCGTAGAACTAGAATTGGTCGGATAGAAGAAAAAGAGAAAATTCAGAAAATTAATGTTGATGTCTTAAATAGCTGGAAAATAAATATTCTAGGTAAAAGTCATAAAGTTGTTTTAGATAATCGACAAGATAAGTTTATTCAGACAAGCAATGAACTGATTTTTCCTTCTGGCAGCAAGGAACAATTAGCTGAAATTTTACAGCGCTGGTTTGTCAATGCCTCCGAAAGTTATTTAGGGCAGAGAATTGAGATTTTGGCGGATCAATTCCTTCTGCCATTTGATCATCTTGGTTGGTCTAGGGCCAAAAGCCGATGGGGTAGTTGCTCGGCCAAAAGAAAAATCATTTTAAATCGGAGGCTTTTTTATGCTCCAACAGAAATTAGTGATTATGTAATTATTCACGAGTTAAGTCATCTACAGGAAGCTAATCATTCTATAAAATTTTGGAAACGAGTTGAGGAAAAATTACCAGATTACGCGTTGCGTCGTCATTGGCTTCGAAAAAACGGGTCTGGTTTAAGACTTTTGATTATAAATGGCGACAGTGAAATAGAAATCTGTTAGTCTGAAAGATACTGAGAGGGGGTTTGATTGCGACATAAAGAAGTTGATTTTCCTTTGGATGAAGGGCGTCATCATCATGCGTTGGAGTGGTGGTATTGGAATGGACATTTGTGGACGGAGAGCAGCCGTCATTTTGCTTTTATGAACTGTTTGTTTCGCCTATCCCCAAAAAAAATGGGTTTTCCACTGAACGATTTGTATTCTGCTCACTACTTATTAATCGATGTGGATAACGGTACGAAGCATGCCAAAATCGATTATTTGGTAAGGCTTTCCGATGATAGCTTTCAAAGAGATGGATTATTAATCAATTACACTGATCCCCTATTTGTTTCGCATTATCTTGGCAAAACAATGGAAGAAGAGAGGCTCGGTCATTATCATCTGAAAGACGGGCAGGTTGACCTATATTTGCGTTCTAATAAGCCAGCCATGTTAAATGGTGGGCAAGGATATGTTGGTTTGGCCGGAGAGTCTAGTTATTATTATTCGTTGACTGATTTGACTGCCAGCGGTTATTTAACCGCAAAAGAACGAGATAAGCCTTTAAAAGTTACTGGACGAGCATGGATGGATCATCAATGGGCCAATACGATATTTCGCCATGATTCTTGGACATGGTTTAGTTTGCAATTGTCCGGACAAATTGAGGTTTTATTGTATGAATACCATAATGACAAAAGGCAAGTTTTTTTGGCCCAAGTATCCGAAGCGGATGGACAAGTTAAATTAACCAGAAAATTAGAATTAAGACCGAGAGAACGTTTCTGGCGCAGTAGAAAAACCGGTAAAGATTATTTTTTGGATTGGCAAATCAGGGTGCCTGATTTAGATCTGTTATTAAATATTAAAGCAGAGACTGAAGATGCTGAAATGATTTTCGGGCCGATGAGTTATTGGGAAGGTCCGATTTCGGCAACTGGACATTATAAACAAAAAGCGGTTAATGGATTGGGTTTTCAGGAACTGGTAGGTCGGCCCGCGCTGCACCACCCGGATCATTTGCAAAAGTTATTTAAAGAAGCAAAAAAGATTAAATAGATCGATTGTTATTTAAAACGAAATAGTGGGTATGGTTGTTTTTTTACCCTAGGAGAGTATAATTCTGACCCATGTGACGGGTTAAACCTGTCCGGATCTTAACAAGGGGGTATTATCATGTCTGCTGTTTCGGCTGGTCTCACCAAACAACAAAGTTACGGCAATACTCGATCAGAGATGGCTGTAAGATTGAACATCAGACCTTCCAAGTCTGTGAAAGCTACCTGTCATCAACCGATTACGTTACCGTTAGTAACGGCTGAATTTCAGCTCGATAGGCTGGAGCAGATGATGTCGGGACTTGGTTTGCAAATCGGCTCTGTTTTTGAGCGTGATTTACCGACCAACATATCAACCGGATATTTTCCGTGTCCGCAGGATATAATGCTGGCCATGGATGCGCATTATTCGGAGGTATGCCACAATCTGTCATTTTCATCTTCATCGGTAGCCAGCGATTCGTTCTGTAAGGTAAATCAGATCAGAATGGATGAAAAAAACGTTTCGTCATGGATGAGGATCGCAACGCAAATGCTGAGGCCAAAGACAGTCCCAGTGTATAAAATGGGATGTATTTTGGTTTCTTTTCGGTTTGGCCACTCAGAACAGGCGTATTCGACAATCAGCCGTTTGGCCAGGAGGTATCTTTTCGAACGAGACCTGATTCCTGGCGGCTTGGTTGAGTGGTTGACCCAAGGAACAATGTTTTCGGGCGGATTGTCAGAGGCGAAGATAGTCCTGCCTGGAAACAAGATAAAACTGGGACCTTGTTGTCATGTCCCATATATCACAGACGGCATTCTAGGGGATGAAGACGAAGACGCCTTGTCTCCTGACAATGTTTTTTTTGCCCTTGTTTAAAAAGCGTTGACCCCCTTAAAGTTGTTTTAAGGGGGTTTGATTGTGTTTTACGAATAATCAGCTATATTTAGCGGCAATATTACCTTAATAATCTTAAAGAAAAGGGGGTCTCAGTTAATGCTGAAAAATAACAATAAAATTTATGAGACTTACGTAAACTTGCTTGATAAATTTACCGATTTTGTATCAGCTGAGCATGAGAACGTTCGTAAAATATCAGAAGAACAAAGAATATACACCGACACAGAAACGCGTATTTTTAAAGAAGTGGCTCGTTTTGTTAGTGACCTTATGTCTTCCGAGAAACAAGATGAGCGCTCTGTTAATTTGGTGAGACTCCAACTTCAAGAGGTGCTCGCCGAATGGAGTCAGCAGAGACAGGAGCATGAATTGTTTGCGCGTTCATCAAGTCAAGCTTGGGAAAATCAGCGCAGCCAAATGAATCAGCAAATAAATAGATCAATTGTGGACTTGTTGGCGCTTGTCAAAGAGGAGGTGACCTTATGACTGTCACAGAACTTCTAGAATCCATCCGCCAAAAATTGGCTCAAATTGAAACAAAAATAGAGCGTCGTTTCGAGTCCGAGCCTAAAATAGAAGAAAATAAAGACATATCTGATTTTTCCCTCGATACAAAATAGTATTGAGGGAATTTTTTTATTGTTATAATATACTGTATATGGAAA
>DAHXOW010000063.1 GCA_027364665.1 bacterium
TAGCGCTGAATGTTAACTCTGGGTTTTTTCTTGTCAGTATCTGAATCGGTTTGATTATCAGAATCACTTGAGTCGTCTACCTGAATTTCTTCTTCATCAGAGGTAACGCCAAGAGATTTAAGGATTTTGTCCCGATCAGCGTCGCTGTAAGCATACTGTTTCTTTTTCCCGCTTGATATGGCATAAAGCGGTGGTTGAGCAATATAAATATATCCTGCTTCAATCATCGGTCGAAAATATCGGAAAAACAGAGTCAGTAACAAAGTTCGGATATGTGCGCCGTCAACATCGGCATCAGTCATAATGATTACTCTGTGATATCTGGCTTTGTTAATGTCAAAGGTTTCGCCGATACCCACTCCACAGGCAACGATCAACGCTTTAATTTCTTCGGAAGTAAGCATTCGATCAAGCCTGGCCCGTTCGACGTTCAAAATCTTCCCACGAAGAGGTAAAATTGCCTGAAAACGCCGATCGCGACCGCTTTTTGCAGAACCACCGGCCGAATCGCCCTCAACAATATATAGTTCCGATCTGGCCGGGTTTTTTTCACTGCAATCAGCCAATTTTCCCGGTAAGGTCATTCCCTCGAGAGCGCCTTTACGTATAACAGTGTCCCTGGCAGCCCTTGCCGCAATACGAGCCCTGGCGGCCAATGAACATTTTTCGATCATTTTTCTGGCTTCGCTCGGGTGTTCTTCCAGGAAGGTTGCCAAAGTATCATTGGTAATATTTTCAACAATTGATCTGACTTCAGCGTTACCTAATTTAGCTTTGGTTTGGCCTTCAAATTGCGGTTCGGGCAATTTAACTGATACCACAGCCACCAGACCTTCACGGATATCTTCTCCTGTTAACGAACCGTCACTATCCTTGGTCAAACCGTTTTTCTTGGCATAATCATTAATTACTCTTGTTAAGGCAGCTCTAAAACCGGTTAAATGAGTTCCGCCTTCAACTGTATTGATGTTATTGGCAAAAGTATAAACATGTTCATTAAAATCATCGCTATAAGTCAGTGATACCTCAACATTGACCCCATCCTGTTCCTTTTCGGCATAAAATGGCGGATCAATCAACGTTTCTCGATCATGGTTCAAATGTCTGACAAAGCTAGAAATTCCACCTTCAAAATAAAAAGAATATTTATTGACTGTTTCGTCACGCGCGTCGGTCAAATTTATTCTTATTCCCTTAGTCAGATAGGCTTGCTGACGTAAATGGTCGAGAATTGTTTTCCAGTCGAATTTTGTTTCGGTAAAAATCTGCGAATCGGGTTTAAAAGTTACCTGAGTGCCTGTTCCTTTGGCTTGTCCGATAATTTTTACATCTTCATTTGGGATGCCGCGGTGATATTCCTGAAAATAAAGATTTCCGCCGAGTTTTACTTCAACCTTGACCCACTCAGACAAAGCGTTAACCACAGAAACGCCGACACCGTGCAGGCCACCGGAAACTTTGTAGCTGCCGCTGCCAAACTTGCCCCCGGCGTGAAGCGTTGTCATGACGGTCTCTAGAGCTGATTTTTTTGTTTGCGGATGAATGTCAACCGGGATGCCGCGTCCATTATCGGCAACGGTAACGCTTTGATCAGGGTTGAGGGTGATGTCAGTCTCGGTACAATATCCAGCCATCGCTTCGTCAATCGCGTTATCTACAACTTCCCAGATCAAATGATGGAGCCCCTCAATACCAGTTCCACCGATATACATTCCAGGTCGTCGTCTGACAGGATCCAGTCCTTCCAATACGGTAATATTTTTTGCGCTGTAACCTTGATTTATTGCCGAGTTATCCATTGTTGTCTCCAGACTGATCACAGTTTACTCGACAAAACCTCAAGTTTCAAGTCAAAATAGTGAATTTTGATTCTTTAGACCGATTGTCCACCATTGATTAGTCGAAACAGCGGGATTGTTATATAAACGATCGCTTAACTGAAAATGCCAGCCGCCGCCATTATTAAATTGGATGGACAGGCTGTCGCTTAACCAACCCGGTTGTTTGATCCATTGAAAATGATAAACGGGATTACCAATCAGCGGTTGGTCAATTGGTGTCTCATAAACAAATGTTGCGCTTCTAGTTTGTTGAACTGGAGTACTTAACCATAAACCGAATGTCTGGTAGTTATTAAAAACTTCAACCGACGGTAAATTAAGAGGAATTCCCGATTCATTTCCATTACTTATGGCTGAATCCAAAATCGCGTTTCTTGGAACTGCAACTCTTATATAATTATCGTTATTTCCATCCGGCCAAGTATTCGTACCGGTATGCTGTCTGTTAATGACAACGGTGTGTTTAATTGTGTTATGATTAGTGATGCTTAAATTGATTTTAACGTTTTGTTTAATTTCTAGACTGCTTTTCAAGCCTCCCAAATTTGCATTACTAATTTCCAGAAAATCTCCGCTTGCCGGTAAAGCATCATCCAGTCTCAATTTGGCATTTAGCTGATTTGTCGGAGAAGTTAGAAATGAGACTAATAAATGTTTTTCATTTACCCCGTCACTTAAAACCTTAAGATATTGCGCAGGGTGTTGCTTCAGTTGATCGAATACTTTTGTCAGCATTAATGGGAACAGGTCAGCGAGAACCGATTTCGGTTCATTAGCCTGATTTCCAGGCTGATTCCAATAATTAACTTCAACTTGATCTTGTATCGTACTGGCAAAATTGTCTGCCGTGACCGTCATATTCGGATTGGATATGGAAATCGGACCCGTTATCTTTAACAGATCAGAAATAAACGTTGTGTCTATTGCAATTACTCCGTCTAGATGTCCGCCGCCTTCTTGTTGAAAGAACCAGGCGGTTTTTGCGGCTGCGTCTGGAAAATTAACCGACCAGTTGGAATCTCTCATTGCCCAATCAGATATGATTTTAGTTATCGGAGCAGGCGGAGTAATTTGTTTGGATTTTGTGAAAGAATTGTCCATTTTGTAAATGTTAGTCTGAATTGCAAAGCCATTTATTTGTCCGCCCTTGAAACTAACCGTGGCGTAGCTGCCAAGAAAACCGCCGCCAGGTCTAAGCTCAGTGTTATTTAAAAACTCAACCAGATAATGGCTCTCTTTGTTTTGACCTAATATCTCAGGTAATAAAGTCAGAACATCTGACAGATTATTCGTCAATGTTTCCATTGGCGATAATTCCCCAAGGATTTTTTGCCGCGCCAATTCGAGCGCCCGATTGCCAACAGGCTGACTGGCATAATCATTCATAATTTGTTGTGCATTGTCTAAATAATTCCGGATTGTTTTAATATCCTGTAAATCACTCTGATTTTTTGAAAGCAGTTGGCTTGTAATTAAATTTAAGCCGCTAAATTGCCCGCCGCCCGTTGTTTTAGGCAAATTCTTAATCTCATTTGACCATCCGGCTGCCATTTGCGAAAAAACTATACCCGCCTGGCAGAGATTTTTCGCCGATACCAATAGCGCTTGTACCGTTGAAACAGTTTGATAATTCGCGCTGAAAAGAGGCATAATATCCGAAACCTGTCCGGACATTTGCAAATTATTATAAGCCTGTTCAAAATCGCCATCTGCGGTTTGAAACTGATAAATTGCCGAATTGAACTGTTCATTAGTTAGAGCTGTTTTAGCCTTTTGGACGGCTTGCCAGCCATTTTCCATCGGCATGCTCAATGTTGATTCCGCATAAACCGCCATCTGATCAACTGATGAAAATACACACGCCAAAACAGTGCTGCCAATCAGCAGCGTCGCTACCATAGCGACTACTAATCGGCGGCGTTTCAACTTGACAAAACGCCTTGCCCTTTGTCTCAACAGATTTTCTTCCTGACGATTCAGTCTTAGTCCAAGGTGATCAAGATAATAATCAGTTGACTTTTTTGCCCTGACGATTCGTATCGGTACTCTGCGATATGCCCGAATCGGAATCTCTGTGTCTGATTCCAATAATCACCCTCCAAAAAATAATTTAACCTCGTGCTTTATGATCAGTAAGATACCAGTTCAACATCACGCCAAAAGTTGTTACCAATAACCCCAAAACGATCGCGATACTTATATCCAATGACCAAAACGGTTCTATTTTGGTACTTGAAGGTTGGGTAATCTGTAAAATAAATTGGTTATTCTTTTGATTATTGTTCAGATTATTAGTTTGCTGCTCTAAAACCTGCGAGGCAGCTGAAAGAAGTTTTTCAGACTGGTTTTTGTCTGGGCCGCGTAGGGTCACGGTATCAGTAGTTGACTGTTGTGACTGACTAACGGTGAATATCTTACCCAATTGAGAAGCATTCCTGACTTTTGGTAAAGTGATCCCCGCCTGAGCATAAATTGCTTGGACTATGTTCGGAGATTGCATCCAACTGGCAACTGTAGTGGCGAACAGGCCGCTTGACTGCATCGAGTAGTAGTCATCGTAAAGAAAGTACCCTACGTTTCCTTGTTGTACCGGACGTTGATAACCAACTGTGATTGTCATCGTGCTGTCATATTGTGTCTTGCTGAGCTTAATAACCAAAAAAGTTAAAACCACTACGACAATCGTACCTACGATTATTACCCATTTTGCCCGGTTAAAAATTGCCAGATATTCTCTGAGCTCCATATTACTCCTTAAGTTTGTTATTTATTAATTGATTCAGCTCATTTTGCATTATAGTCAAAAAATTATCTTTTGAAAAATTTTCGGCCCTTTCTTTACATAATTTGGCAGTGAAATCTTCTCCTCTAAAATCATTTAATTCTTTTACCAGATTATCAACGGTCATTTTTTCGATTAAAATACCGGTTTTTGAATCAACTATTTCGGTCGCCCCGCCGGATCCGTTTGCAATAATCGGACATCCAGAAGCCAGTGCCTCTACCATCGTAATTCCGAAATCCTCAACCTGCGGAGAAAGAAATGCTTTTGCCAGTGACATTTCTTTCGCTACCTCATCATCGTTCAGATGACCAAGAAATTTGACTTGCGGACCAGCCAACTCTCTAAGTCGCTTTTCTTGTTTACCGCTTCCGACAATATGTAGTGGCTGATTGCTTTTATTGCTGGCAGCAATCGCCAAATCGATCTCCTTATGGGCCTCTAGCCTACTGACGATTAAATAATAATCGCCGGGTTTTCTTTCGTTATCAGTGAAGCGCCTGGTGTCAACCGGAGGATAAATTACTTTTGATTGGCGGCGATAGAATTTATCGACTCGTTTTTGAGTTGTTTTGGAATTACTTATTATGACGTCCGGTCTTTGCGCCGCCAACCAGTCCCATTGTCTCAGTGAGTGCAGCACAAAAGGGATAGCGGTTTTTGTTAAAGACAGAAACCGACCCCGATCGATGTGCTTCTTAATATCAAACCACAAAAAACGTGTTGCGGTGTGCATGTAGCATAAATGAAGGCATTTGGGTTGAGTGATAACGCCTTTTATAAAACTCGACGAATCCGAAATAACCAAGTCGTACTGAGATAAATCAAACGACTCGACCGCTTGCGGCATCGAGAAACGCCAATAATCAAAGCCCTTACGAATTAACAGCCGGTTTTGTAAATATGAGGTATGGATTTCCCAATTTTTAAACCGGCCGCCAGTTCCAATTTCATCGTAGACTAAGGTATAAACCGGGGCGGACGGAAACAATTCGTGCAATGCTTCCAGTACTCGCTCTGCTCCGCCGTTTTTTATCAGATAGTCGTGAGCCAGAGCAACCTTTAGCTTCATTAGCACCCCGAACGATCTTTAAAAATAACGATAAAAGGGGTTTTTAATAAAATTTCAATGTCTTTAATAATTGACCAGTTTTCAATGTAATAAGTGTCCAGCCTGACCTCTTCCTCGAAGGATAAATCAGAACTGCCAGAAATTTGAGCGATTCCTGTTAAACCTGGCTTAATTGCCAAAACTTTCCGGTGGTGATTCTCATATTTGGCAATCTCCTTTTGCAGATGCGGTCTTGGGCCGACCAAACTCATTTCTCCACGCAGAACATTATATAACTGAGGAATCTCGTCTAATCTTGATGATCGCAAAAAACGTCCTATTTTTGTGACTCTGGGATCGTTTTTCATTTTGAAAAGCGGGCCGTCTTCCCGTTCATTTCCCTGGTTCCTTAGTTTATCTTCCATTTTATCGGCACCTACAACCATCGAACGGAATTTAAACATCCGAAATTTATTACCTAAGGAAATGCGCTCCTGACCGTAAAAAACAGGACCTCGATCGGTAATTTTAATGATGACGGTTAATATTAAAAAAACCGGTGAAAGAACAATCAAGAGAAACATCGAAAGAATTACATCAAGGCCGCGCTTGATAATTTTACCCCATCCGTCCAATGGTGTTGGACGTAAATTTAGTACGGGAATGTTCCCGATTGTTGACACTGTGACGTTGGTAGCCAGATACTCGAAAAGATTCGGAGCAAAACTGAATTCAAGATGATGGTCTCTGACCGTGTTGATGATATTTAAGATTTTTGTATCGGATAATTCAGGATCGGCTTCTATTATCTGATCAGGACGGTATTTTTGAATGATTTCCGGCAACTCTTCAAGGTTACCGATTGTCGAAAGCGGTGAGTCGTCACCATCGGTCTTGACGATGCCAACCAGCTGATAATAATTGGCCTCTTTCTCGCTCATAGATTTCATAATATCGCTGGCCACCGCCGTGTTACCAATTAACAAAACGTTTCGCCGACCAACACCGATCTTGTTCAGAATGTTGATTATCAGTTGATAAATCCATCTCAACAAGACGACCCCGATCATCATGGCCAGACTGATGTAGACTACTGTCAAGAGCGAGGTTCTCCCTGCCCAGTCAAACCAACCTGAATTTCTTTGTTCAATAAACGGAGTACGGCCAACCAGTACCGCTAATAGCAGCACCATCGAAGCGGACAAGCTGGCAGAAATAATTTTGCCAAGGGCGCCAAACGGACGTCGGAGCGCGACAAGCGAATACAATCCCTGGCTGGCTAAGAACAAGACAAAAACCGGGAAAAACCACCAGAGAAATTCATAGCCGCTGGGCATCGGATGATTTTCACCGATCGGTAAGATATCCAACGAAAACCTCAGATGTCTTGCGGTCATTACGGATAGCCAAACCGCCAAAAAATCCAGGGGAACTAAAAAGGCAACAAACCAAAGCTCAATTCGTTTCATGCTTTCATAACATCTTACACTTTTTCGACGGAAGATAAAGATCTGACAACAAAAATTTACCCCTTCTCGTAAATAAGAAGGGGTAAAATTAATAAAATCAGATTGACTTTAGGATTGATTAAAGACTTGCGGACTATTTATCTCCGGTGTTTCCATTCTCTTGTTGTTTAATCCGATCCAACCAGAAGTCCCTATATCCGTTGTACTCATGTTGTTTAATCCGTCTCCACCAGAAGTCTTTGGGTACGTACGGGTTCATTTCCCGGTAATCCGGGTAATGAGACATAACGCACTCAAGCAGTTTTACTTTGAGACGGATATCCGGCATCCTCATTCTTTTTTCGTAGCTATCCACGTCTACGTGTAAGTACTGTCTTTCCTCTGACACTTGCCAGATGCGGGTACCTATTATCAGATAACCAAGCTCATCTCTCTTTCTTAAGAGAGGCTCGATCGGATGTTCATCAAAATCCAATGGCTCAGTAATATCTTCTACCGGAGGTGGAACATTCAATAAACTGCCAATGTTTTCTTCGATATGCTCAAAGAAAGTCACGTACTTCTCGAAGGTTGTTTTTAAGGCTTCTATCAACAGCGGGCAGATTTTAGAATCTTCATATAAAACGTTGTGTGTTGCAACCACATCGATATATTCACCTCTTAACTCATCAAGTTCCTCTTCGTCCTTCTGGTTGTAGAGCGGTTCTTTAATGAGATGACGGTAGAGATGAGTGGCTGCGCCGTAATTTGAGAAAAA
>DAHXOW010000019.1 GCA_027364665.1 bacterium
ATAGTTCTGTATAATAAGCGCAAGAATGTAGATTGGACTGGAGGTTTATTGACCTTAGAAGTCCAAAGAACAAACTTATCTTTGACCTGCAAACAACTATTGAACGGGCTATGAGGGATTTTTGGTATAAATATGAATTTATTGAAATTCACTCACCAAAATTAATGGAAACTGCAAGCGAGTCAGGAGCAGAGTTATTCAAGGTTGAATATTTTGACAGGACTGCATACTTAGCACAATCTCCACAATTTTATAAGCAGATGGCAATGGCCGCTGGATTTGATAAAGTTTTTGAGATCGGCCCAGTATTCAGAGCTAATCCATCATTCACCTCTCGACATGATACAGAATTTACAAGTGTAGATGTTGAGATGGCGTGGATTAGTTCACACGAAGATATAATGAATTTCGAGGAACAATGGTTGCTCTACGTTCTTTCTGTTATAAAGAGTGACCTCGGAGACAAAATCCTGGAATTTTATGATGTTAGCATAACTATCCCAGACATACCGTTTCCGCGCGTTACTATGATAGAAGCATATCGCATCTTATCAGATATGGGTTACGTAATACCTAGAGCAGAAAAAGGAGACCTCGACCCAGAAGGTGAAAGAATTTTATCAAATTACATTAAGAAAAAATTCAATCACGAATTTGTTTTTGTTACTGATTATCCCGCGAATATAAGGGCATTCTATCATATGAGGCATGAGGACGAACCGAGTTTGACTAAAAGTTTTGATTTGCTCTGGAATGGACTTGAGGTTACAACAGGGGCACAGCGCGAACATAGAATAGAAATTCTGATTAGCCAAGCACAAGAAAGAGGACTTTCTCTCGCTTCGCTTAGTCACTATCTTGATTTCTTTAGATTTGGATGCCCGCCTCATGGTGGCTATGGTTTCGGACTGAGTAGAATGCTTATGATTCTTCTTGGATTAAAAAACGTACGAGAGGCAACATATCTTTACAGAGGGCCAAACAGGCTTTCTCCATAATACACAAATAAAATGAATATGTTTTTAGGTATAAGCCCGGGGATTCAACCACCCGGGCTTATTTTTTTATCCAACAGCATATTAAGCGATCGAAACCCGGTTTCTTTCGGTATGATTTCTTTATGATACTGGCCATTCCGCCAATAAACTCTGTAGGCTTTGGCAGACGGCTTTGAAGTGATAATACGGTATCGATCATCTATAATTTCCAAAGCGCAACAATTATCCATGGCTATAGATACGCCACGAGTTCGTTTCATCATTTTTTTTAAATCCGCTTCCCGATACGCCTCGACGTCATAGTGCGGACAATGCAGAGCGTTTATCAAACCGAGTCCCCTGACTCTGATCAGATCCGAACTTGGATCGGTGAATTTTTTTGAATCGGAGTTACCGTATTTAAACCAGCAGATCGATCCGGCACTTAAACCGGATAAAATGACTCCTTTTTCATACGCCGATATCAGAATTTTATCCAGTTTGTTCTTCCGCCAGATTCTGAGCATTTTCAGAGTATCTCCCCCGCCGACATAAACAATATCAGCATCAAAGACCTTGTTTTCTATTTCTTCGTATGACGGTTTTTCTTTGATTAAATAAAGTACATCTATTTGACAGCCCAAATCTTTTCCAAAATGCTTTTCTACGGTTTGGACATACCCTACAGCGTCCGAACTGGCCGTCGGGATAAAAAGCAATTTGGGATTTTTTTCACCGCTTAGTTTTATTATCTCTTTATCTATATCGGTAGTCTCGACCGGAAAACCCGGTCTGCCGATTTCTCCACCACCGATCGCCACAAGCTTCTTCATATTTTATACGGTACAACAATTGTAATAATTCATCAATGAATTGTCCTGGCAGGGTACATCGGTAACAACATCAAGTGGTGAGATTGGTTGGATCGTAGTAGAGATTGTTCCAGGAAGACAATGGGGGTGAGGTAATTTAGAGCTTGGTGAGGTCGGGCAAAGTTGTACTATGCAAGCCAGTCAGTCAGGGCTCGGTTAAATTTATCACAATCGGCTGTAAAATGGCCATCACTCAACCACTCATACTGAAGGGTTTGGTTTGTCTCTGGTGAGAAACATAGGTAACACATCACGTATGCCGTAAAATACGGTTGAAAGGTGTGTTATATGGGTAGAAGTATTTTTGCTGCCAAGAAGATTTCTCTTTTAGATAAGTATCAAAGATGGCAAAAAGTAGCTGAGATAATTAAGCTCTCAAAAGAGGGTAAACTACGACTTGGTTGGATAATATTTTATTACATCAAGACCAATGAAAACGGCAGATTAACCTGTCGGCACTTTGGTATCTCGCCTAAGACTTTTTACAAGTGGTTCAAAGTATTTAACGAAACCAATCTTAAAACACTGGAAGATAGAAGTCGTGCTCCTAAAACCAAAAGAAAACCCGAGTACAGTCTAACTGAAGCCAAGCGTTTGGTAAATCTTCGTCTTAAATATCCAACCTTAGGTCGAGATAAACTGCAAGTCGTCTACAGGGAAGAATACAACCTAGATATTAGCTATTGGTCAACCAGACGCATCATTGCCGATTACAAGCTCTATGCCAAAAGAGCGGTAAAAACCAAAAGAGAAAGAGCTCAGCATATTGTTTTAAGCAAGAAAAGAATCAGTGAACTAAAGAAAGAACCGTTTAGCGGTTTTCTTTTGGAATTAGACGGTATTGTTATTTACTTTGCGCCTTACAAAAGATTTATCCTAACAGCCATAGACTACCATTCACGATTTGCTTTTGCATATATGTATCCGTCTAAAGCCTCGTCCAATGCCGCCGATTTCTTAAAGAGATTAACCTTGCTTTACGGCGGGCAGATTGAAAACATTCACATAGACAACGGCGGTGAGTTTAAAAAAGATTTCCAGCAAGCTGCCCATGATTTAGGGATTACCCTTTACCATGCCAGACCGTACCGGGCCAAAGATAAGCCGCTCATTGAACGCTTCAACGGTATTATTCAGCAAGAGTATATCGACTTGGGGAATTTTAACACGGACTGTGAGAAATTTAACAAAGGTCTCATAGACTGGATCGTGTTTTACAACTTCCAAAGACCACACCATTCCCTTGGCTTAAAAAGGCCGGTAGATTTTGTTAGAATGAAAACAAATGTGTTACCCATGTACTCACCTATGACAGACTATTGACAATGGTTCAGCTATATGATAGACCGTTGTTGGAAACAAAAATTTAATCAAATAAACAGCGGGCCAACCTCGCCAGGAGGGGAGAAAGGTCAACAACCATGAAACGTCTCCGCTCCGCCTTACTGCCATCCATTTTAGGGATGGTTTTTTATGCCTTACCGGCTTTTGCTTCTTCCGGTGATGTCACCAGGGTCGAGAACTTCGCCCAAAACATCATCCAGGTTTTAGTGACTCTAGCCGGCTTAGTAGCAGCCGGCTTTTTTGTAGTGGGAGGTATCGAATATATTACAAGCTCCGGGAGCCCGGAACACTTGGATAGGGCCAAAAAGACAATCGTTTATTCCGCATTGGGTTTGGCAATCTGCATCGGTGCTTTTGTTTTAAGCAACATCGTCGGGGATATCGCCAGCAGCGCTTTTGTTAAGTAAGGCACAGAAAGTGAAAAGAATTTTTTGGATTTTAATTCCGCTCGGTTTACCTTTATTACTGCCTCTTCCGGCATACGCTTCCGCTTCCAGTCAGGTCGGTAATTTTACTAACGCTACCCTGATTACTTTAAGCGGAGTTGCCGTTCTGGCCTGTGTCTTTTTTCTGATCAGAGCCGGCTATCTATATATGACATCATCTGGTAAACCGGAGGCTTTACTGGAAGCAAAACAGGCAATTCACAGCGCCCTAATCGGTTTGGCGTTAGTAATCGGAGCGGGGATTATTTACTCGATCTTCCATACCTCCTTTAGCCAACCTGCCATACCGCAAAACGGAACAGCTCTAAAATTAACTCCCATATCGCCTACCAGCCAGGACGGTTCTTTAACCAAAATACTCTTGGACGCTATCTCCGGATTCTTGCAAAACATCGTCCAGTCCGGCGCGAAACCGATCTTGGATGCAATAATCGGTTTTCTGACCAATACACCGATGATGGCCAGTAATTCGGTCGTCTTTAACTTCTGGCTGATTATCGTCGGGATCACCGATTCATTATTCGCTCTGGTCATCGCCCTGCTTGGTTTTCAAATAATGAGCGCTTCAACTTTTGGTTTCGAAGAAATTTCATTTAAACAATTACTGCCAAGGATAGGCCTATCATTCTTGGTGGCCAATACCTCGATTTTCATTATCGATTGGCTAATTCTCTTATGTCAGACCCTGGTCAAATCGGTGCTTGACTCAACCGGCGGGATAGAAAAAGCCTGGATTATCACCTCATTTAATCCGGCAACTTTGGCCAACGGAACGGCCTTATTAATCGTTCTAATATTCATGGTTGTATTTATGTTTCTTTCGGCTCTGTTGTTGCTTTTCTATATTGGCCGATTGATTGTTTTAGCCTTCGGAGCGGTTATTTCACCGCTGATTTGTTTACTCTGGTTAATTCCCAAAACAGCCGGATTTGCCGAAACGACGATCAAAGCTTATTTGGTTGCCCTGTTTTCGATTTTTATCCATGTGGTAATTATTCAACTGGCTTCTGCATTTCTGACTTTGCCCGGACAATCAGGAAACAACGCTTTTATTTCCGTCTTTGTCGGCATTGCTTTATTCGCCATTCTTCTAAAGAGTACGGCAATTACTCTGCAATTCGCTCTCGCTTCACAAGCCGGAGTAACTTTAAAAAGCTTTGGCCTACGACTATTGAATAGTCTCAATCCGAGTCATTCATCGAAAGAAACGCCGGTAACGTATTCCAATCGCATAAGTGAACTACGCCGCCAAAGGTGGGAGGAGCCAAACAGATGAAAACTACCGTTGTTCCGGCTCAGGTCACCACGGTTGAAGATCGTTTGATCGGTAATCTGACCTTTGCTCAGATTTTAATCTTTATCATTCCTTTGTTTACCGATTTAGTAACGTATTTAACCGTTGTCCCGAGATCACAATTAGACTACGACAAAACGATTCTAATCGTCTCGCAGTCGTTTATTATCTGTTTGCTTGCTCTACGTGTTAACGAAAAAATATTGGCTAACTGGCTTTGGATCTTTTTTAAATTTATCTGTCGGCCAAAAATCTACCTTTATTCGATAATCGATCCCGCGGCCGCCTTGTCAGATAAAAATATCTCATCTGAAAATGCCGAGGAGGTTGACCATCTGCCTACTCTCCCCGACCCGGGAAAAACGGATATCGAGGCAAATAACGTGATCGATCATTTAGTTGTCGAAAAAATGATCCGCGACAGATTATTCAATGTCCGTATCCAACCGAGAAAAAGCGGAGGATATAATGTTTTCCTCAAGTCTGGCAGCCAAAAATCAGGTTGACATCAAAGAGGTCAGAGATAATATTCTGGTCCTATCCAAAGATCGTTATCGAGTTGTCTTAACCGTTTCTTCAATTAATTTCGAATTACAGAGTGACGCCGAGCAAGACGTTTTGATCGATTTATTTCAAAACTTTCTTAATTCATTAACGGCTCCGGTACAGATATTAACCAGAATCAGAGAGTTGGACCTGGATCGCTATTTAGATAATCTGACCATACCGAAAGATAAAAACAAGTCGACTGTTTACCAAAAACAATTAAGCGGCTACCGCGATTTTGTCAAAGAGCTGGTCGCCGGAAATAAAATCTTGTCCAGGCGTTTTTATTTGGTTTTACCGATAGACAGCAATAGCAGAGCCGGCTTTGAATTTATTAAAGAGCAAGCGGCGTTGGAACAGGAGATTGTCATTAAAGGGTTAGAAAAATTGGGCATTAATGTCCGGGTCCTTTCGGGTCTGGAAATCTTGGAATTATTTTACAGTTTCTATCGTCCGGACGCAGCTAAAACCCAACCGTTAACCAATGAATTATTCAGGAAGGCCAATGAACTCGATTTTCTCTGATAAAAAACGGAAAAAGAAACAAGGGCAAAAATCCTTGGCATTCCAAATCGGCCAACAAAATTCACTCGATTTTATTACTTATTCCGGCCTAAAGGAAGAAAGAAACCATCTGTTAATAGACGACCGGTTTGTCCGAACACTTTTTATATCCGGTTACCCCTACACCGCTTCTAGTGGCTGGCTGAATCAACTAATTAATTTCAACCATGATGCAGATATTTCTTACCATATCGAACCGATTGAGGCTTCTTTTGCCCTGCCAAAATTAAACCGCAAGATTACCGAATTAACTTCAACCAAACGAATGATGGAAAGAGCGGGAAAGATCCTGGGTCCGGAAATCCTTGATCCACTGGAATCAGCCACTGAATTAAGGGACAAAATCCAACGCGGGCAGGAAAATCTGTTTCAGGTCTCAATATACATAACCTTGTCCGCCCTCTCATTAGGCGACCTGGATAAAACAACCAGACTATTGGAAACCGTCTTGTCTACTAAATTGTTTTATTCCAAAACCGCCATTTATCAACAACTTGAAGCACTTCAGGCAGTTTTACCGAGAGCGGATAACCAGCTGGCCATAAAAAGAAACCTGGACAGCTCATCAACGGCGTTGATTTTTCCCTTCGTCTCCTCTGAACTGGTTCAGGAATCGGGAATCCTTTACGGCATCAATCGATCCAACAGCTCGCTGGTAATTGTGGACAGATTTATTTTGCCCAATGCCAACAGTATCTTATTTGCTCAATCGGGTGCGGGTAAAAGTTATACGGCTAAAGTCGAAATTTTGAGGCATTTGATGCAAGGTGTCAAAGTAATCGTTATCGATCCGGAACACGAATACCGCCGCCTGGCCGATTCTGTCGGCGGCAGCTATATCGAATTGTCGGCTAGATCCAAAGAAAGAATCAATCCCTTTGATTTGTCTCTGACTACTCAAAACAAAGGTGACGATATTGCAGATCATATCCAATCATTAACCGAGTTGATTTCTTTAATGGCAGAAGGACTGACATCCGAAGAGAAAAATATTGTCGATCGGGCGATTATTAAAACCTATCACCGGCAGGGCTGGGCACTCTCTGGAGAAAAAATAAAAATCGGACGCGAATATCCTCAATTTTTTGATTTTTACAGCATTTTAAAAACAATGAAACAGCAAAACCTCTGCCAAAGATTGGAAAAATACATTTCCGGATCATTGGCCAAAGTCCTGGATACACAAACCAATATCCAACTGAATAATCAGCTGGTAGTCTTCGGTACCAAGAATTTGCCGGAATCTTTGAAACAAATTATGAATTTGGTCATTGCCCAGTTCGTTCAAAATCAAGTGCGTTCGACG
>DAHXOW010000008.1 GCA_027364665.1 bacterium
GAAAATGTCTGTTTCTGCCAACAGTTCTCCGTTTGCCGGACGAGAGGGGAAGTATGTGACCGGCAGACATATTCTTGATCGGATCAAAAAAGAACTTGAAACAAATGTTTCCATGAGATTGGAATATGGCGAAGAAGGTGAATATATTTTGTGTGGTCGTGGAGAGCTTCATTTATCTGTATTTATCGAGTCGTTAAGAAGAGAAGGATATGAATTGCAAGTTTCGAAGCCGAAGGTTATTACTAAATTTGTCGATGGCCGTGAATATGAGCCTCTGGAAGAATTAACAATTGACGTGTCGGATGAGTATGTTGGTTCAATCACGGCGGAAATCGGAAAAAGGAAGGGGGTCTTAAAATCTCAAAGTGCTAACGACGACAAAACTACCAGGTTAGTCTTTGAAATTACTACGCGAGGCTTAATCGGTTTCGGCAACCAATTACAAACCTTGTCTCGCGGAACAGCGGCGTACAGTTCGATTTTTCTTGATTACATTCCGTATACCGGCAGCCTGCCTCATTTACGAAACGGTGCTTTGATTGCCTCACAATCAGGCAAAGCAGTCACCTATGGTTTAGATATAGCTCAGGGAAGGGGAATAACTTTTATTGCTCCGCAAACAGAAGTTTATGAAGGGATGATCGTCGGCCAAAACTCTCGTGAGCAGGATATAGAAATCAATGTTGCTAAGGAAAAGAATTTAACTAACGTCAGGTCATCTACTCAGGATATTGCCACCGTGTTAACCCCGCCGACTATTTTCAGTCTGGAGCAGGCAATAGACTTTCTTGAAGATGATGAGCTTCTGGAAGTAACCCCTAAATCACTTCGGCTAAGAAAAAAACTCTTGACCGCTTTAGACAGATCAAAGGCCAAGAGAAGATTCGATTCTCAGTAATTCGTTATATTTGCATAATCGTTCGGTGCGCGAAAGAGAGCCTGTTTTAATTTGACCGGTGGCCAAACCGACGGCCAGTGAGGCGATCGTTGTGTCCTCGGTTTCTCCTGAGCGATGCGAAACGATTGTTTTCCAACCGGCTGTTCTGGCTGTTTCTATAGCGGTAACGGTTTCAGACAAAGTGCCGATTTGATTCGGTTTAATTAAGACCGCATTGGCCGATTTTTCCTTGATGCCCTTATCGATGTAACGTCGGTTTGTCACAAACAAATCGTCTCCGACAATTTGGACTTTCGAGCCGATCTGTTCGGTTAGTTTCTGCCAACCGGTCCAATCATTTTCCGCCAGCGCATCTTCAATTGAGATAATCGGGTACTGCCGAACTAATTCGGTAACCCAGCCAATCATTTGTTCGGTAGATAAATCCCGACCCTCTTTTTTTAAATGATAAAGTTCGTTGTTATAAAATTCGCTCGAAGCGAAATCCAGGGCAAAGGCAATTTCGGAACCCAGCGAATACCCGGCCTCCTTAACTGCCTGACTAATTAAATCTAGCGCCTCATGATTTCCGCCGTTTAGTACCGGAGCATACCCGCCTTCGTCACCAACGGTAGTTTGGTAACCTGATTTTTTCAATATGTCTCCCAGGCGATGAAAGATTTCCGATCCGGCGCGCAGACTATCGGAAAAAGTATCAAATTTTAATGGAACAATCATAAATTCCTGGATATCGGTGGAAAAAGCAGCGTGTTTACCGCCATTGAAAATATTCATCATCGGTCTCGGTACGCTCATTATCGGATGACCAAACGTTTGATTAAGATATTCATGCAAGGGCAAATTCAATGATTTTGTGGCAGCATGGGCAACTGATAACGAAACGGCAAGAATAGCGTTGGCGCCAAGACGCGATTTATCATCTGTGCCATCCAAGTCGCACAATTGTTTGTCTATTGACTGTTGTTCGGTCACCTGATGATCAATTAGAGTTTTCGAAATTATTCTGTTTACATTATCAACCGCTTTTAATACTCCGAGTCCAAGATACCGCCTTTGATCGCCGTCACGGAGTTCGTGAGCCTCTCTGCTGCCTGTTGAGGCTCCTGACGGGACAGATGCCCGGCCGCGTTGACCATTATCCAGTACACACTCGGCCTCGACGGTCGGATTTCCTCTTGAGTCAAGGATTTCTCGGGCGACTACTTCTTTAATTTTCATTTGTCCACCTCACTATCTTTGTTGACCTTGCTCTGATTTTAACGGGTATACCAAGCCCGTGTCAAAAATGTTATTATTCCAGCAAAATGGCAGTTCTTTAAAAATAAGACACGGAGGAACGGGACGGTGGAAAAAATCATTGACTCGAATTGGTCAAAAGTCATTGAGATGACTTCACCTCACGAGCAACGTTTGAGAGATTTTGCTCGAAGTATATCGGTTCGTTACGATTTACTGAATTACGGCGATGATCTTTATCAAGAGTTTCTTATAAAACTTTATGATAAAATCGATCAATATGATTCAAATAAATCTTTCTTAAGCTGGGCTAGAGCCGTTATAAAAAATCTGGCCATCGATCACATTCGGATAAAAATGAATAAATATGAAGTTTCCC
>DAHXOW010000010.1 GCA_027364665.1 bacterium
TAAATATAAAGCCTCCTCTATGGCAGAATCACCGCCGCCAACCACAATGACATTCTTGTTCTTAAAGAAAAAAGCGTCACAGGTAGCACAACTAGAGACTCCTTTGCCAATTAATTTTTCTTCGCCCTGTACTCCTAACCATTTTGCGCTGGCGCCAGTAGCAATTATCAATGAATCAACCGTGTAATTCTTATTTTCGGCAGTAATTGTGAATGGCCGTTTTGATAAATCGACCCGCGACACATCTTGGTCGATTAATGTGGCACCGAACTTAATTGCTTGTTGTCGCATTTTATCCATCAAGTCTGGACCAAGAATTCCTTCCGGAAAGCCGGGAAAATTTTCGACCTCAGTAGTCTGAGTAAGCTGACCCCCCGGTTGGTAACCGGCAAATACGATCGGTTTTAAATCTGCTCTTCCTGCATAAATCGCCGCCGTCAATCCAGCCGGACCGGAACCTATAATAGCAACTCTTGAATATTCCATGTTCTCCTTCACATTTAATCAACCTACACTTTATGGCAAAAATGATTCAATTACAACCTAGAAGTTGAAACCAACTAATGCTATTCTGCTATGAGAAAATAAGTAACGAAGGAGAATTATGGATTTGGCTCAGATACAACAACGTCTCGAAGTCATCGAGAAACTACAAGAAGATATTAAAAAAGCAAAATCAATGATTGACGATGCTTTGAATAACGACTCTGTTTACACAAAAGCAGTGGAAGAGTCAAAAGAAAGTCTACGAAAAAAGAAACAGGCCAAGGATCAAATCATTAATTTGGCGGAAAATAAACAACTAATGAAACAAATTAAAGATGACGGCGACGAGCTCTTAACGCTAAAGGAAATTTTATCCGAAGAGCTCATAGAATATAGACAAAAATCAAAAACCGAAAGCATACAGGACAAACGAGGACAAACTCACTATTTTAAATTTTTAGTAAAGTTATCTCGTAATAGCAACAACAAAGAAAGTTAATTATTATTTACCGTGGCATTTTTTATATTTTTTACCAGATCCGCATGGACACAGGTCGTTGCGCCCTATTTTTTTACCTATATTATTAATTGAGCTTTGTCGACTCTCTGTCTCCATTATTTGATGAATTTTATCTGCTTTTGCTTCAATAGCAGAGGTTGGGCCGCTGGCCTTTTGGTTAGTTTTCATTAATTCTTGAATCACTTGACCGGACGATTCTTCTTTTGCGCCTTTTACAGTCTCTCCACTTATGGTGACTGGTGGTATCATTTCAACCCGAAATATCATTTCAGTAACCATGACGCTAATATCTTCTAAAAGACGGTTAAACATCTTCCAAGCCTCTTGTTTATACGCCACAAGAGGATCGTATTGGCCATAACCCCTTAAGCCAATTCCTTCCCTTAAACGATCCATGTTAGTCAAGTGGTCAATCCACAGCGTATCAATCGCTCTTAAAAAGATGGTCTTCTCTATGTCGCGCATGGATTCATGACCAAACACCGCTTCCTTTTCTTCATAACGAGTTTTGGCCGCTTCTACGATGGTTAAAAATTCAGGCTTTACATCACGTAAATCAAGCCCAACACTTTTAGAAAACTCGTCTCTAGCCTTCTCAAAATTACCATCGGCTAACGTCGCGTTGTCCAAAAATCCTTTTGCTCTATTTGAAATCATTGAAATAATCTCTTCTTTTAAACCAGATGCCTGGTCATTGCCAGTCAATAGAATTTTACGACGCCGACGATAAATTACTTCCCGGTGTTTATTCATCACATCGTCATATTCAACCAAATGTTTTCTGATATCAAAATTATGTCCCTCAACTTTTTTCTGAGCACCCTCAATCGCTCGACTAATCATTTTGTGTTCAATTGGCTGATCTTCAGGTAATTTCAGCGTTGTCATTAATGATTTGAGCCTATCTCCACCGAAAATCCGCATTAAATCATCTTCCATCGAAACAAAAAACTGGCTTGATCCGGAATCACCTTGTCGGCCCGTTCTTCCTCTTAACTGATTATCGATTCTCCTAGACTCGTGACGTTCTGTGCCAATAACGTGCAAACCGCCTAATTCCAAAGCTGCTTTTTCTGGTTTAATATCTGTTCCCCGCCCAGCCATGTTGGTTGCTACAGTAACTGCCCCTTTTTGACCTGCCCTGGCTATAATATGAGCCTCACGCTCATGGTTCTTAGCGTTTAAAACTTCATGTTTTATTCCTGTTTTGGTTAACAAATGAGAAAGCAACTCGTTCTTTTCGATAGAAACAGTGCCAACTAAAACTGGCTGGCCTTTCGCGTGCCTTTCAGAAATTGATTTAACAACTGCATTAAACTTTCCCGCTTGGCTTTTAAAAATCTGATCGGAATAATCAGTTCTTGCATTCGGCCTATTTGTTGGAATTTCAACAACATCCAAACCATAAATCTTATGAAACTCTTCTGCTTCCGTTGCGGCAGTACCTGTCATGCCGGATAACTTGTCATAGATACGAAAAAGATTCTGAAAAGAGATCGTCGCCAGCGTTAGAGATTCCTGTTTTACCTCAACCCCTTCCTTAGCCTCAATGGCCTGGTGTAGCCCCTCAGAATAGCGTCGCCCGGGCATAAGCCTTCCGGTAAATTCATCAACAATAATCACCTCGCCATCTTTTACAACATAATCTTTGTCCCGACTAAAAAGCACCCGGGCTTTCAACGCTTCTTCCAAATGATGAACAAGAATAACTCCCCCGGCTTGGTAAATATTCTCAACCCCTAATAACTTTTCCACCGTGGTAATACCATCATCAGTTAATGAAACTGCCTTCATTTTCTCGTCAACCGCATAATGATCATCTGGTTTTAAATGAGACACAATCTCTGCAAATTGCCGATATTGGCCAGTAGATTCGGCAGCCGGGGCAGAAATGATTAAAGGTGTCCTGGCCTCGTCAATGAGAATTGAGTCAACTTCATCAACTATTGCATAATGCAGTTTTCTCTGTACAAGTTGATCTGAGGATTGGGCCATGTTATCTCTTAGATAGTCAAAACCGAATTCATTATTTGTGCCATAAACAATATCTGCCTGATATGCCTCTTTCCGGCTGATCGGAATCAATGGAGAATCGTCCGATGTATAAACCTCACCCGTTTCTTCTGCTTTCTCCCTCTCCTTTGCATCATAAGCTCTTTTACCCTCTGGATCATAAATCAAAGAGGATTCGTGACCGATAGCGGCAACGCTTAATCCTAGATAATTGTAAATCTGTCCCATCCAGGCAGCATCTCTTTTAGATAGGTAGTCATTAACTGTAACAATATGTACCCCTTCTCCAGCTAAAGCGTTTAGACACGCGGCAAGCGTTGCGACCAAAGTCTTGCCTTCACCAGTCTTCATTTCAGCAATTTTACCTTGGTGCAGAACGACTCCACCTATTAACTGAACATCAAAATGGCGTTCTTTCAAGGTGCGTCCCGAAGCCTCCTTTACTAGCGCAAACAACTCGGGCATAATTTCGGATAAAATATCGTTTTCTGCTTTTTTTCTCCGTTCGAATAGCCAGTTTTCCAATTTTTCTTGGTCATTGGCAAAGTCTGGGTTATCAGCTTGGGAATCCGGTAAGACCCTAATCTGTTCTCTGACGACAGTTTTTAATTCTAAAATTCGTTCCCTGATCTGTTCTTTAGATAATTTGCTGACCGTATCAGCTAAATTGTTTACCTTCTGAACAATCGGCCTAATTTTACGTATTTCCCGCTCATTTAAATTGGTCAAAAAATTAAACATTTAAATTCCATATGCTTGGTTTATTTAATAACTTTGAAACCTGTGTATGGGACCAAAACTTTCGGTATTAATATAGAGCCATCCGCCTGTTGATTATTTTCTAAAATAGAAATCAAGGGACGTTCGGAAAAAGCTGTCCCATTAAGAGTGGCGAGGTAATCAATTTTTCCATCAGTCCTTTTATAACGGATATTAAGAGATCTGGCTTGAAAATCAGTACAATTGCTTAAACTGTGTGTTTCTCGGTATTGACCCTGACCAGCCATCCAGGCCTCAATGTCCCATTTTTTCGCTGCCGAAAAATTGAGGTCTCCGCTACAAATATTTATCACTTGATACGGAATCTCCAATTTTTCCATTAATTCTTCGGCCAAAGCTAGCAAGTGTTTATGATCTTCCTCGGCCTTGTCCGGGGTGGTAAAAACAAACATCTCTAATTTTTGAAATTGATGCATTCTCAAAATACCCCGAACATCTTTTCCGTAGCTTCCGGCTTCTCTGCGAAAGCAGCTAGAAATACCCATATAACGCAAAGGTAAATTTTCCTCCGGAATAATCTGGCCGGCATGAAGAGCCAGCAACGGCTGCTCTGATGTCCCGGCCAAATATAAGTCGTCTTGGGTTTTATATATTTCGTCCTCGTTATTAATCAAATAACCAGCTGCCTCCATCACCTGCCCACTCATAAGCACAGGCGGAATAATCGGCACAAAACCTTTTGAAATTAAGAAATCCATACCGTAACGCATTAATGATATTTCTAAAATGGTAAGTTGTCCTTTTAAATAAGCGAATCGAGAACCTGAGGCTCTAGCAGCGGCTTCAAAATCAATCAGGTCGAGTTGTTTTGCCAAATCCACATGATCTTTGGGAGTAAAAGAAAATTCCGGCAACTTACCCTTTTTATACCAGACTTTGTTGTCTTTGTCCGAACCACCTTTTATTACATCTGATAGCGGTAAATTCGGCACTTTTTTTAAAAGACTGTCGAGATCTGACTCCATTTCTAAAAGTTTGGGTCTGTGTTTTTCAATTTCAGCAGAAATTTGCGACGCTTCCTTAATCAAATCAAGCTTTTTTTGCCCAAATTGTTTTGATATCTCTTTTGAAATTGCATTTAAGTTGGCCTGAAATGCTTCTATCTCTACCTGCAAACGACGTTTTTCCTTATCAAGCTTTTTAATATCGTCAACCAACTCAACATCACCACCTTTATTCACAACACCAGTCTTGACCAGGTCTTCTTCATCTCTAATCAGTTGTATATCGATCATCGGCTCTCCTTTTTGGGGCGCATATAAGGAAACAGAATTACCTCGCGCAAAACCGGAGAATCGGTCATAAGCATTATCAAACGATCTATGCCCAAACCGAATCCAGCTGTCGGAGGCAAACCATACTCTAGCGCTTTTATGTAATCAGAGTCGTCAGGATGTGCCTCTTCGTCTCCCTTTTGGCGGTTAATTACTTGTTGATTAAATCGCTCTTGTTGTTCATCTGGATCATTTAATTCCGACCATGCATTGCACAATTCAATCTCACCCGCCACGACTAACTGAAAACGGCGCACGGAAAAATTATCCTTACGTTTTGCTAATGGTGACAAGGCAATTGGATGGTCGATTAGAAAAGTTGGTTGAATCATTTTATCACGCACCTTGGCTTTATAAATTTCATCACACAATTTACCAAAATCAGCAAAAGGCGCGGGAGATAATCCTATTTTTTTCATCTCGCGTCTCAAATTTTCTTCACTCATCGTGCTTATATCAATACCAGTGGCCTCCAAAACCGAATCTCTAAAGCTAATCTTGACAAATGGTTTTTCAAAATCAATTGTTTGACCGCGAAAAGTGATTTCGGTTTTACCGACTACTTTATTAATAACCCGTCTCAAAATTTTCTCCGTAAATTCCATTAATTTATAATAATCCCAATAGGCGACGTAGAACTCTAACTCACTAAATTCTGGATTATGGGCATAATCGACGCCTTCGTTCCGAAAATTCTTGGCAAATTCAAAAACCCTATCAAATCCACCTATTACCAAACGCTTCAAATATAATTCTGGTGCAATTCTTAAATAAACGTCCGCATTATATGCGTTGTAATGTGTGACAAACGGTTTCGCGGAAGTTCCTCCGGCGACCGATTGTAAAATTGGGGTCTCTACTTCAATAAAACTCTCTTCCAAAAGAATTTGGCGTAATTCTTGAATCGCTTTGCTTCTAAGAATAAATTTTTCTCTTACTTCCGGATTGGCGATTAGATCAGCATACCTTTCTCGGTAACGAATTTCTGTATCTTCTAACCCGCTCCATTTATCTGGCAGCGGACGAACAGTTTTGCACAATATTTTGAAATCATTTATGTTGAGGGTAAGTTCGTCTTGTTTGGTTAAAAACAATTTTCCTTTCACTTGAACAAAATCACCAAGATCAAATAGCGCCCAAAGATCATAACGATCTCCTAATTTGGACTTTTGAATCATTAGCTGTAACTTGTCAAAACCATCAACTATGTCAACAAAGGTCATGCCACCGTGGTTACGCGTGGCAATAATGCGCCCCCCGACGATAATCTCATCCACTTCTTCAGACGAACGTTTCGACCACAATTCTCTGGCTTCTCTCAAATTATGATTAATTTCAACTGCAGCAGGATACGGATCAATGCCGAGCATTCTTAGCTTTTTCAAATGGGCTAACTTTGCTTGGATCAAATCATTATCTAATTCGGCCCTGTTGTCACCAACCGTTTCAAAATCAGTCACTTAATCTGCTCCTTGAGTTCAAAGGTAGCAAAAAATTGAGATCTTCACAACGAACGAGGCCAACAAGCCTCTCAAAATGAAACACTGATGATTTTATAACTAGTAATTCCCGCCGGGGTATGAACAGAAACCTACATGATTGTCGGGGCGACTGAAGCAAATCCTTTGAAAGGAAAGATTTCGATTGATAGTCCGTTGGGGACTGCTTTACTCGGGCATGGCAAGGGTGA
>DAHXOW010000018.1 GCA_027364665.1 bacterium
ATGCAGGCCAGACTCAATTACGCTAAAAATCAACACATCGTTGCTCAGGCCATTAATAGTAAAGAAACCGACCCCGTAAAAGAATTTCAACGCTTAACAAACACTGACGGCGCCGACATCGTTTTCGAAGTAGTCGGACAAGAAATAACCGCTCAGACAGCTTTAAATATGGCTCGATCTAGCGGCAAAGTAATTATTCTTGGAGTCTTTGAGCATAATATAAGTTTAAATATGATGAACGTTGTCCGAAAGGAACTTCAGGTTATGGGTTCATGGACTTGTCTTAACGTTTTTGAGCCAACTATTACACTCCTGAAAGATGGGCAAATTAACACCAATGGTTTGATCACTCATCGTTACCCGTTTGAACAGGCACAGCAAGCTTTTGTTGACGCATCATCGTACTCGGACAATAGAATAAAAACTGTCATCGAGTTTTATTAAAACCCGTAACACCTCACTGTCAGTAAGATCGTAAGGGAGGTGTCCTACAATGTATCGTTCATATCGCAATAGATTGGATTTGGTGGTTAATGACTTGCGTTATAAGCGGCAACGTTTTGCTCTGCAGAGGCGCCTGTTGCGCAAGTATCGACAGCGCAAGTTGACTCTGGGTCTGTCAGTCTGGGAATAGTTAGAACGGTTTGTATGTAGTAATGGTAAGTGGAGGATTTGATGACAACAATAAAACAAAAAATCGGCAAAGCAGCCCGCGGTTTCGCTTCAATGGATCCGCTGAGACAGAAAAATATTGCCTCCAAAGGCGGACGAATAGCCCACGAAAAAGGCACGGCTCATGAATGGACAGCTGAGGAAGCAAGATCAGCCGGTCAAAAAGGGGGATTGCGGTAGGCCCAGCCAACCGCAGACTGGATGTTATCGAAGCCAGATCTCAATAACTTCTCAGAGAGCTTGACGTTAATCTCACCTATTATAGATGGCCCACCAAAAATAAGTCCGGTCGCTAGTTGTGTTAGTGTGGCGCCAAGACCAATTTTTTCCCAGACATCGTCAGCATCAAATATTCCGCCGCAACCGATTATTGTCAGCCTTCCTTTGCTCTGTTGATAGATTGACGATATTAACTGATTGGATAATTGAGCAGTTGCTTTACCGCTTAAACCACCTTCCTGAGGTAATATATAGTTTTTTACAATTTTAGCATCACGTTTTTTCGTAAGGTTGCCGGCAACACAACCCGCTATGTTATGAGAAATCATTACTTTTACAACTTCTTGGATTTCACTTAGTTCATAATCGGGCGACAACTTGATAAGCACGGGCTGCTCTAACGACAGACTGTCCACCTCCTCAAGCAAAGCGTCCAGACGTTCGGCAGTTGCAAAATTTTGTCCACCAAAAGAATTCGGACAACTAATATTTAAAGTAAAATAACTAGCTAAGTTACGAAATTTTTGTAAAGTGACAAGATAGTCTTCAATTCCTTTCTTAGTGTCTTGATTGGCCAAATTATTGGTCATGGCAACGTTTATACCGATAGGTAAATTCGGCTGAGCATGGTAAAGTCTTTGATAAATTATTTCTGATCCTTCATTTTTCAGTCCATAATTGACTAAAATACTGTTTGATTCAGCCAAGCGACGGAGTCTTGGTTTTGGGTTGCCAGAATATGGGTTTGCCGTTACCGAACCAACCTCCATAAAGCCAAAACCCAAATGATCAAGTAAATCAACCAATAAGCCATTTTTATCAAAACCAGCCGCCAAACCTATCGGGCTGCTGAAATCTATTCCCCAAACGTTTTGTCTTAATCGTATATTACTCGAACCGAAAAAAGCAATCGTTTAGGGTCTGCTTTTCTTTGATAAAAACTGGAAAAGAGAGATAAAATTTCAAACAGACTTAAAAAACCAAAGTATGCCGATGATTGTAATTGTACGCCGATTTTTTCTTTGATATAGGGAAGTGAGGACTTAATATCTTGGCCGAAAACTTTTATTTCCCCGGAACTAGCTTGACGCAGCCCCTCAATAATTTCTAGGGTCGTAGTTTTTCCGGCCCCGTTTTCACCAAGTAGGCCGAAGATCTCTCCCTTATGGACATCAAACGAGATATTGTCTACCGCCAAAGTCTCTTGGTACCGTTTGGATAGATTGCTGACAGAAATAATTGATTGGTTGATCATTGATGAGAGTAGTATACTAAACCAGGTAACAACATGAAAGACAGTGTTTACGACACGGTTCGCAGTCGACTGATTGGAACGACATATCGCAACGTAATCAGGCCAGTTCTTTTTCGGTTTGATCCGGAAAAGATTCATGATTCAATGCTCACGTTTGGATATCGTCTAAGTCGGAGAAAATTTGGTCACAAGCTCACAAATGCTTTTTTCGGTTCGAGTAATATACGATTAAGACAAAACGTTTGGGGAATAGATTTCAGCAGCCCGATAGGTTTGGCGGCTGGTTTTGATAAAAATGGCTTATTGGTTG
>DAHXOW010000035.1 GCA_027364665.1 bacterium
TTTTTCAATTTGATGGGTCTCCACCATTTCTAAACTAGTCTCTCCCATTTTCTTTGCCAAGTCCTTATTTTTTAATATCTCTATAGACTTATTTGCCAAATCAGTAACATTATTCGGCTCAAACAGGTATCCGTTAACGCCATCTTTTACCAATTCCGGTAATGCGCCGGCATTTGGCACGACCAAAGGCAAGCCAGAAGCCATAGCCTCCAAGGCAACGATTCCTTGAGTCTCTATTGTCGAGGCGGTAATAAAAACCGTTGCCATCTGGTAAATTTCCGGTAATTCTGTTTGGTGATTGATAAAACCGATAAATCGTACACTGTGATCAAGGCCCGCTTCTTTGATTAAGTTGATAAGTTTTTCCTTCATATTCCCTTCCCCGCATATTAGAAGAAAAGCATCAAATTGTTTTCGTATTTCTATAAAAGCTTTGATAACCTGATCGGAATTCTTGTCTTGATCCAGACGGCCGACATGCAGAACAATCGGCTTATTCGGAATAATAAAGCGTTGCTTCATTGTCTCAAAATTGTAATTCGGAAAGAATTGTTCCAGATTGACCCCGTTTGAAATAGCCATTGACGGTGTTCGAAGTTTCATTTTATCAAACTGCGAGGAAATTGTTTTTGAAGGGAAGGTAATAAAATCGCAGCGATTGTAGATACCAAGCAGGTATTTTTCCAATTGTTTGGCAATTATCGGATGAAAGGGCTTAAGCCAGGGTAAATATGAAAGGACATAATCAAAGGCAAAATGATTGGTGATCACCGTTGGAATTGACATTTTTTCAGCCGTTTTTAAAACCTCGCTGCAAATCGAGGTCGGGTCCTGCATGTGAACGATGTCCGGTTTGATTTTATGCATGAGGTCATACACGCCTTTGTTAGGAAAAAAACTAACCTTTAATTTCGGCCTGAAAGGGTTTTTGATTGCCCTAAGACGATGAATTTGAACTTTGCCTTCTTGCTCATCGTAATTGCTGAATTTAGTTGCCGGGCAGATCACATGGACCTCGTGTCCCCTATCGGCTAAGCCATGTGCCAAATATCTGCTAAAAACGGCAACTCCCGAAACAGTCGGGTAATAACTTTCACTGGCTATAACAATTTTCATATTTTGCCCTCCACGGCGGCTATAAATTCAGACAGAGTTTCCCCTCCCCTGATTCTGACTCTTGGTAATTGATAAAGCGGAGATTGATTTGTGGCAATGGCCGGGATTTCGGTCACGGCACACAAGAAACCGTCTTTAGCCAACAATTGTTCTGTAGTTTGGGTATACTTGCTGGACGGATACGCAAAAACCGGTGATGATTGTTCAGCCCCGATGATTTCCTTTTGCTGCTCAGTGGGACTTTCATTGGCCAAATCAACATGATCCATTGTATGATCTCCGAGTTCTTCGCCCGCGGCTTTTAAACCGGCTAATTGAGCGGTTGATAAATATTGCGGCCGGTTGAGAAAGTGAGAAATGATAAAAAACGTACCCATTTGGTGATATTTTTGCAAAACCGGTAATGCCTGAGTATAGGCATCGTTGTGTCCGTCATCAAAGGTTAGAATAATCGGTTTTCCTTTAGTTGAAATTTTTCCTTGACAAAAATCACTTAAGGGAAAAGTCTGGTAGCCGTTTTCGGTCAGCCACTGCACTTGAGCGGCAAAATTTTGCGGCGTGACTGATAAATTATAGCCTAAGCGATCGGCCGGATTAGTCACGATTCGGATGTAATGATACATCAGGATCGGCACACGGTAAGTAATTTGTTTAGAAACAGATATTGATAATACCGGAGCCGGAGTAGCCGGTTGAGTTCGTTTAATCGGATATTTAGTTGTAACCAAAGTGATATTTCTGGTTGGCTTACTGAGCGTGTGCGGTTGAAGATATTTCCAGATATTATATCCGCAAATCATTAAAGCAATGGTTAAACCGATGATTGCCAATCTAACAACAACCGACGTTTGTCTGTCGGTTAATTTCAATTTCATATGTTCTTGAGTATAACAGATAATCAGGGATTTATCAGTTTGCAATTTAAGCCCGTGATTGATTTTAGTGTGACAATCTTACGCACATTTTTGTCAAGTTTATGAATTACTGTAAATCTGGTTTGACATTCGATTTTTTGTTGCCTCAAGCCTCGGAATACAGACAGAACGAATTGAATGGACAATTTTGGCAAATGAAGCGATTCGGGGTGGCTTCAAAATCATTTTCGGTTATTTGGTTGGCCGCTTTGATAATTTTGTTTTCCAGGTTGCTCATTTGTCGTTGGCTCTTTGTTGTCCAGGCAAATTGCCCGCCATCGGTAAAATATAAACCGACCGTTGGGTTTTGCTTTGATATGTTGTTGTAAGCATAGGCGTAGCATGATAGTTGCAAACTGGTTTTGGCTTGATTATCGATGTTTTTAGGAGCGCTGGTCGTTTTAAAATCAAGGATGTAGGTACCGGGAATCCCCTGCTCGTTTTTCTTAAATACGACATCTAGGCGCCCGTTTAATGTTATTGAACCGATATCGACCGAAAAGTTTTTTTCGATTGCTTCTGGTTCCGGCCAACGATCAAAAACTGATTTAAACAATCGCAACTGGTTTTGAATATCGGAGAAACGTTCTGCCCGGTGTTCTTTGGATAAAAATCCCCTTTTCGGCCACAGCTGTTGTAGATTTTGGCATAATTCGTCTTCCGTCAATGTTTTTTTGTTTTGTCTGAAACGAAAATAATCTGCGATAAGCTGATGTACCGCTATACCGACTAATAATTGATGATTTTCGGTTGTCGGGATGTGATCAAGATAGTGATATCGGTATTTTAGCGGACAATCCAAATAATCGGTCAAAGAATGAGACGATAAAGTAATTTTTTTTGTATTTGTGTTTTTAAGACCATCATCGCTTTGTTCATTCTTGTCGTGATTTTTTTCTATTTTCTCTTCATTTTTTTCTTCATTTGCTATTACCGCATTTTTTTCCGATTCGATTTCACTTAGGAAGATCGATGGCTTGCGAGCTATTTGTCCTCCATAAGTTAGGCTTCTGGTTAAAATCAATTCGTTTTTAGCTCTGGTAAAAGCTACATAACACAGGCGTCGTTCTTCTCGCAGCGACTCACCTTCCGGTTCGCTCAAGTGTTGTAATGTTTCTGGTAACGAAATAGTTGCCGAGCGGTCTACGGTTGGAAATCGGTCTTTGGTTAAATTTGTTAAATAAACAACGGGAAACTCCAAGCCTTTGGCCGAGTGAATAGTTATTAATTTTATTTTAGCATCGATCAACGTATCCGATTGGTTGTCCAGATTCTCGTCATCTGTCAGAGTTGACAGATTGTCCAAAAAATTTAACACTCCCCTGTCTTGGTTAGTTTGTTCAAACTTGTCAACCAAATTAAACAGCAGGTTGATAACCCTTTCCAGATTGTCATTATCCTGACTGACGGTCAAAAGTATTTTTTGTACCGACTTTTTTTTAGTCCAATTAAGCAATAATTGATGGGTTGAATCGTTCGTCAGTTGTTCTCGGTATTCATTTAGATCGTTTATTAATCCTTTGCTCGTATCCGGTTTAAGATATTCCTCCGGTGGTTGGTGCGTTTTTTTACTTTCGGAGATCGCGGCTGTTACTTCGGATATCGGAAGACGGTATAATTCACTTGTTGCCAAAGCAAAGAAGGATAATATGTCTAAAGGATCGGCAACGGTTTTTAGAAAGTTAATCGTAAGTTTAATGGCCGGATCATTCAAAAAGGCGCCAAGGTCGCCGGCGCTGTAATCCAGTCCCCTTTTTTCCAGAAAGTGTCTGAAAATTTGACCTTGTCTATTGGACCGAATTAATATGGCCATATCTCCGGGTTGGTTACCTTGTTTTATGTGAGCTATGATATCATCAACTACCCATTCAGCCTCTTTGCTCTCGGTCGGAAAGACATGCGGTTCGATTTGCCGCCCATTGTTTTTCCGCCAAGATTTCAATTTCTTGTCTATTTTTAATTCGGCCTCCAAACGATAAGGATTATTGTGCTGGATTAATCGATAGGCCAAATCTAAAATGTGTTGCGGTGAACGAAAATTATCCCTCAGGGTGACAATTGAGACTCTGGGATAAGTTTTTATAAAATCGCTCATCTGTCCGACTGCAGCTCCCCGGAAACGGTATATTGCTTGATCGTCATCTCCGACAACTGTCAGGTTGGTCCCGTCTCCGGCGATTAATTTCAGTATTGCCGTTTGGCTAAAATTTGTATCTTGATATTCATCTACCAGACAATACCGGTACTGTTCCGCTATTTCTTTTTTTACCATTGGTGATTTGGAAAGAACTTGCCAGGTGCGAAATAGCAGCTCGCCATAATCCAAGAAATTTCTTTCTTTTAATTTTGTCTGATAGATTCCGAAGGCGTCCGCCAGGTCGGAATAACTTAAATCGGTAGCCGGATCGATTCCGGGGTCTTTTTTTAATTGCTCAGGGCTAATCAGGCTATCTTTGCAGCGATCAAAAAAATTCGCCAGTAGTCTCAGATGAATTGTCGGGTTAGATGACGGTCTTAAGACAGCCGGAAAATCGAGGATAATATTTTTAATAAACAACAACTGTTCATTTTCAGTTAATAAATGCGTGTCTTGATTGATTTCTGCTTGAATCGGAAAACGTTCCAGCAATTTTTGGCAGAAGTGATGAAAGGTTCCGATCTCAACCTGAGTCTGACCGTAAGACAGGATCTGGTCCAGCTTTTTTTCCATTTCAGCCGCCGCTTTGTTGGTGAAAGTCAGTGCCAAAATATTTTGTTGATCAATCCCCTTTTCCTCTATTAACCAAGCGATGCGTCTGGTTAAAACAGTGGTTTTACCGGTTCCTGCGCCAGCAATGATCATTAAAGGCGCGCCCTCAGACCTTACCGCCCGTTTTTGTTGCTCGGTCAGTTGCTCCGTAATTTAATACCCCGCGAAATAGTTGATTAATGGACTTATTCTTTGTCTATAAGATTCTGAACTTTGTTTGCCAGTGTTGGTTTTGGCAAGACTCCAACCGATTGATCGGCCAGCTTACCGTCTTTGAAATAAAGCACGGTCGGTATGCTCATGATTCCATAATGATTTGCCGTTTTTGGTTCCTTGTCGACGTCCAGTTTGTATACGGATACCTTACCAGCAAATTCTTCGGCCAATTCATCGATAATCGGAGAAAGTACCCGACACGGACCGCACCAAGTCGCGTAGCAATCAACGACAACCGCCTTTGCTTGGCTGATCTTGTTTTCAAAATCAGCGTCGGTTACTTCAATTGCCCCCGTTTGTTTTTCCGGCATAGTTGTTTTCCTCCTCGTATGGACAATGGTAGCACGCTATTCTGGTTCAAGCAAGGAAATAAGGTACCGTAAAAATGGCCAAACGCCATTTGACTTATCTAGTTTATTGGTTGATTCCAATAAATGTTTAATTTCATTTGTATTGAATTGATTTTTTAATAGCTGACTGATCAATAAGCAACTTAGACTGAGTTGATCCTGTAATTCATTATTTGACCAGCCCAGAAATAGCTCGACCTTTTCGATTTTTCCACTCTGATCTTTAGATATAATTGCAACAGTTTGTTCACTGTTAATGACAGTCCGAAAAACTTGATCGGTCGATTTATGTTTTACCGACTCACTTAAGCCGGGCCGGAAGTTCTCTGGCTCGGTCAGAATACTGGTAGGGTCAGTCATTGTGGTTATTTCAATTTACGCCTGATAAATGCGGGCACATCAAGCTGATCATCGTCAGATTCTTTTTCATTTTGAGATGATTCTTGCGGTATCTCGTTTCGTGATCCGAAACGGTCAAACGGTTCTCTTGTTGGAGGATTTTCAATCGGGGCCTGGCGTTGCGGTGCCATAGAAGATTGGCCTAATGGAAAATTACGATTCGTGGTGATTGGATTGATTGGTGCGGCGGTCGGATTTGCGGTTCCAAGGCCGGGCTTTCTGATTGCTGCCCGTTGTATCGCTTCCTCATCGAATCCGGTAGCGATTACGGTTATTTTGACTTCTCCCGACATCGCTTCGTCGATTGTTGCTCCGAAAATAATGTTTGCATCAGGGTCGGCCGCTTCGGTAATAGTTTTGGCCGCTTCTTCTATCTCATACATACCCAAATCAGGACCACCGGTAATATTAAAGAGTATTCCTTTGGCTCCGTCGATTGATAACTCAAGCAGCGGACTCTCAATTGCTCCTCTGGCTGCTTCAACGGCTCGGTTGTCTCCTGATCCGCGTCCAATACCCATCAAGGCTGAGCCAGCGTCAGACATAATCGCTCTGACGTCAGCAAAATCAACGTTAATGATGCCGTGTAGAGTAATTAAATCAGAAATTCCTTGTACGCCTTGTCTTAAAACGTCGTCAACGATACCAAAAGCGTCGGATAATGAGGTTTTCTTATCAATAACCTGTAGTAAACGATCATTTGGAATGGTGATTAAAGTATCAACGTTGCCCCTTAATTCATCGATTCCGGACTCAGCAATTTTTCTGCGTCGCTGTCCTTCGAAAGTAAACGGCTTGGTTACCACCCCCACCGTTAAGGCTCCCAATTCTCTGGCGATTCCGGCAACAACCGGAGCAGCACCTGTTCCGGTACCGCCGCCTGCCCCGTAAGTTACAAAGACCATATCGGCGCCTTTTAAGGCTTCATATACCTCTTCCTTGTTTTCTTCAATTGCCCGTCTGCCTATTTCCGGGTCAGCTCCGGATCCCAAGCCACGGGTATTTTCTTTGCCGATCTGAATTTTAATTGAAGAATCATTGTGCGACAGAGCCTGGGCGTCGGTATTGACCGCCACAAATTCAATGCTGCGAAGCTTTGAATTAATCATCCGATTGATAGCCGAGTTCCCCGAACCACCAACACCGACAACTTTGATTACTGCAAAATTGTCTGAATCGATTTTTTTGTCCATCGCGTCTCCTTTATTAGTCATTAAACTGGTCGATGGAAACGCCCCACCGTTTCTTGTTCCTTACTTGTACCTCTTTTTGATGATTATGGCAAGAATTGCTTAAAGAATCCTTTGGCTTTGTCAACCGCATCGGAAATACCTTTTGGTCCCAGCGAGCGACGGCCGGAGTTTGAAGAGACATTCCAATTCATCAATCCGACGGAAGTAGCATAAATAGGATCGTTTAATTTGTCAACCATTCCTGAAAGGGGCTGGATTGGCTGCCCCAACTGAGCCGGAAGACGCAAAACGTCTTTTACCAGATCGAGTATTCCCTTGGTCTGGCTGCCTCCGCCAGTAATGACTACTCCGGCCGGCAAGGTTCCGTCGCGATTGATCTTACGTAACTCGTCTCTAATCATCATTAGGATTTCATTTAAACGTGCTTCTATAATTTCCGAAACATATTTTAGACTTACTTGGCCATTGTCATGATCACTAAAACTGGACAATTCAACGATATCTTTATCGTGATATTGGTCGGCCCTGGCAACGCCATGTTGAATTTTGATTTTTTCTGCTATTTCAATTGAAGTGCGTAAACCGATAGCAATGTCATTGGTGATGTTGTTGGATCCTAATGGTAAACTGAACGTGTGCAGGATTTCTCCTTCTTCAAATATGGTTACGTCAGTGGTTTGAGCGCCGAAGTCGATAATGGCCACCCCTAATTCTTTTTGTTTGTCGCTTAAGATTGTTTTGGCTAGAGCAAGCGGCGCGTAGACTATTTCTTGGACATCAATACCGGCCTGAAAAACACAACGGGTCAAATTTTTAACAGCTGTTGAAACAGCTGAAACCACCACCACATCCGCTTCTAATCTTATTCCGGTCATACCGACCGGATCATAAATTCCATTGACTCCGTCTACTGTGTATGATCTGGGGATAACGTGTAAAATTTCCTTATTCTGTATGTTAGGGATTACTCTGGCCGCTTGAAGAACCCTCTCAACATCGCCGTCGGTTATTTCCCCGTCTGCCCGTGAAATCGCGATAACACCGCGACTCGGGGTTGCATCAATGTATGAACCGCTGACCCCGATGACCGCCGAACTAACTGTGCAGCCGCACATTTGCTCTGCTTCGTCTAAGACTTGAGATATTCGACTGGTAGTTTCTTCGATGTCAACCACTGCCCCTTTGCGTAATCCGGCGCTTGGAGACGAGGCTAAACTGATTATGTCGACCGTGCCTTCCTGATATTGACCGACGCAGACTGAAATTTTAGCACTGCCAACATCAAGACCGGCAATGATTGTTTTTTTAGACGCGCTGATACTTCCTCCGATCCCTAGTATAGCCAATGATTGGCGTTTTTGTCTAGCGAAAACTTTGCCACCAGTTAATGAAATGCGGATAAAAAACCAGCACAAAAACCACTACCGCTATGGTCGCGGATATTAAGACCGCGCCGGCCATTGCGTCTTTGATTTTGGCAATCATATAGTGACTTTGCGGATGTAATAAATCAAGCATTTTTTCAATAGCCGTGTTAATGATTTCCATAGCAAAAACCAGAATAACGGCCATGAAAATTACCGCCACTTCCAATCTATTTATTCTGAACAAAACCGCTAAGATGAAAACCGCTATGGTGGCAATCAAATGTATGCGTGCGTTTTGTTCAGTTCTTAACAGGTCGGCTACTCCCTTGACGGCGTAGTAAAAACTCTTGCGTAATTTTTTCCCATTCAGTGAATTCATTATCTGACTCGTGATTATAACCAAGCAAATGCATTAAACCGTGGATAAACAACTCAATTGTAGTTCGCTTGTGTTCTTTTGCATAGAGCGGGCAAATAATTAT
>DAHXOW010000028.1 GCA_027364665.1 bacterium
GATTGAAGCAATCATAGGGACGGCGACATCTATATTACTGTCAGCCAATACGACCAAATCATTCACGTTGTGACGTAAATTTTGGGGAATAATTTTTGTTAATTTGGTTACGGGCCCAATCTTTTCCTTGTCTTTTAAAACAGAGATTAAAGCTTGCTGACCGATAAAAAAAGACGATCCAGGATCGCCTAATAATGGCGACCACCCGCCGCTGGATAATACGTGGCCATTTCTGTCTTTACCATAAATAACCGAACCAGTGCCCGATAAAACAACCAAGCCTACTTGTTCGGGCAAGGCTCCGACAAAAGCAGCTTCAGCATCCCAAAACACCTTGGATCGCAAGCCTAATTTTGCAAACTGGTTTATCATTCTTTTAGCTCGTTCCGAATCACGCCCGTGTTTCCAACCAATAGAAATCAATTCGATCTGCTTTGATTTTATATTTGACTCGTCAATAAAACCAGCGATCATTTCTGGAACAGCCTGTTCCGGCAAACAGTCCGTTGGACGATTACGATGCAATTCCAAACGTGATCCGGTTTCGTTTATCGCTAGACAATCGACATGCGTTCCACCAACATCTAAACCAAAGTACCACATTATCTACCCCCTATTCAGTTCGCTGATCAGTTGTTCGACGCCCTTAACTCTAAGTTGTTCGCCAGTGTCCATTTTTTTTATCAAGAAAGTTTGGCTATCAGCTTCTTGCTCCCCGTAAATGATCGTCTGCGTCGCGCCTATTGAATTTGCGTAACGCAACTGTTTTGCCAAATCACGACGACCTAATATTAAAGTTATATCGAGATTGGCTGAACGCAGTCGTTCTGCTAGCTCAAGACTTTCTTTTTCCAACCCCGGCAAAACTGTTAAGCAACAAGATTGTCTATGGCCAATTCCCATTCCCTTAATGACCGACAACAAACGATCAACCCCGATTGAAGCACCAATCGCAGGCAAATCCTTTCCGGTCAGTTGGCGCATTAAATCATCATAACGACCGCCTGAAAAAACACTGCCAACTTCAGAGAATTCTCCTAAAAAAGTTTCAAAAACTAATCCGGTGTAATAATTCAAACCTCTAACAATCGATAGATCAAGTAATAAATGCGGATTTTTGTTTAATTCCAACAAATCAGCGATTTGCCTTAAATTTTGCCATGCCGGATTATCCATCAACAGCTTTTCAAGACGCGATTCAGCCTCGGAACCAATTAGGGTAGACAACAATTCTTCAGCTTTTTTGTCACCAATAACTTGGCCTATATTTTCTCTCGTTGCGTCTCGACCGGTCTTTTTAATCTTATCAAGGTAACGAAAAATTAAAATCTGTTTGCTTGGATCTATACCCATTGATTCAAGAACCGCACCAGTAACTCCTCTATGGCTTAAATGAATCACAAACTTATTTTGCCCGAGAGCTTTCAGCGTCCGTTCAATCAATTGAATCATTTCTACATCTGATAACACGTCTAGGGAGCCGACAGTATCCACATCAAATTGCATAAACTCTCGATAGCGACCACGCTGTGGAGAATCGGCTCTCCAAACAAGAGCTGATTGATAACGTTTAAACGGCAAAGGTAATTCCGGATGATTAGCCATGACTCTGGCCAATGGAACGGTTAAATCGTACCGCATCGCCACTTCCCTTTGTCCGTGGTCAAGAAACCGATAGATTAATTTTTCATCTTCGCCGTATTTACCGACCAGTAACTCCGCCATTTCCAATGCCGGCGTGTCAAGAGGCCAAAAGC
>DAHXOW010000058.1 GCA_027364665.1 bacterium
AGATGATCATTTGTCGCTAATAGCCAAATGCATCCTAATGATATTTTAAACACCATTAGTAACAAGATCGGTCCATCTTTGACCTTAACCTCAGTTACAATCGAGCCGCCTAACAAAACAAGCGCTTCAGGGACTTCTGTCGCGCAATTACCCGTCAATGCTTTATCAATAGCGATAAATGGTAATATAACTAACCGTAATCAGGTTATAGATTTTGAAAGAGCGCTGGCGCAAGATGGAAGATTTAGTGGAATAACCTATAACGTCACCGGATCGTCTTCCACAGGCTATGGCCAAACTATAAACAATAATCCAACAAACCAAACGCCTACCATGACATTTCAACTTAACGCATTTTTTTCAAACACAGGAAACCCGTCATGAGCCCATCAATTGAAAGGTTTGCGTTAACCGTTTTAATTTTTTCTGGGATAGTAATAGGCGTTATTTGGTACGGGATAAAACCGCTGGCCGGCTCTGTGCAAAAAGAAACCAATCAATTACAGCTAAGCTACCAAGAATTAAACACTGCGCGCCAAAAACAAACCTTATTAGCAAAACTTGCCTCAACGATGAGTGAGGTCAATAATGCTAAAAATGATGCCGATCAAGCAATTCCAGTCACACCCGACGCAGACCGGCTAACTCTTATTTTGCAACAATTAGCGACAAATGATCATCTGACCATTCAAAATCTACAAGTAGGACAACAGTCATCTGCCACAACAATAAATAATCAATCCGCCGCAACAGGATTAGCGACATTGCCATTTGAAATCGACGCAACCGGTAGTTACAGCAACTTACAAGCGCTAACAAACGACGTAGAAAACAATCTGAGAATAATGTCCATTACCGATTACTCAATGAAGACGAGTCTGGGAGCAACGGGCAATAATTTAGGGATAACGATTCAGGGCACAGCATATTACCAAAATAGTAAAACCCAGGCGCAACAATGAATCAAAAACATAACCAAAGCCGAATAATATTTGTGGCGGTGGCAATAGTCACTTTAATTTTTATCAATATCGGGATTTTTTATACTAGTGAAATTATTAAACAAACTGAGATTCCCACAAACAGCGCGAGTCAGGCAATTGGTTTAATCAAACTGAATAACAACGCTCTAAACATATTAAGACAGCGACAAATTGTTAATGTAGATAATCAATTGAATCCTTATCAATCAGGTCGACCAGAACCATTTTCATCTGGTAATTAAGCCTCGGCTTGACAACAAAGATATTACTTTATCCAACAAATCTTTGGGCATTGTCATAGATTTACTTAAATAAGCGTCAGCCTTTTGAGAAAGACCTCCGTTTACACCAAAATCTTGAGAAAGAGCGGTTAAAATTATCACGGGCATTTTACTCATTTCTCGATCTGCTCGAATTAACTTTAGCACATCAAGTCCGTTCATTCTCGGCAACATAATATCAAGAATTACCAAGTCCGGATGCGTTTTCTTAATCTCTTTCAGCGCCTGAACACCATCACCAGCCTCGTATACGGCCATGCCAGCTTGCACCAATTTGATCTTATACATTTCCCTGGCAACCAAGTCGTCGTCAGCCACAACAATATTTATCATTGATTCCTTAGTTGGGATTAGTAGGGTTAACAAGTGTTGTGATCGTATTAACCACCTGAGAAGGCGTGACTTCCGCCTTGACCAAACACGCCGCCGCTCCAGCCCTTAACGAACGCTGCCTTGCCTCATCCTGCATCAAGGCAGTTAAAACAATCACGGGGATATCTTTAGTCTGTGGTGTGGTTTTCAAAATATCCAAAACATCAAAACCATTAACCCGCGGCATCATGACATCCAACAAAATACAATCTGGATGATCCTCCACGGCCCTTGCCATCGCCTCTTCGCCGTTAGATGCCTCTTCGACTTGGTATTCGTCAGCCTCTAATTTAGCACGATACATCTGTCTTAGAATGTCGTCATCGTCAACAATCAATATGGTCTTAGAATTTACCGTCATATTTACTAGAATACCACTACGCTTTAAAATTATGCAATCGGCAAAGTAAAATAAAAATTGCTGCCTTTGTCTAATTCTGTTTTAAACCTAATTTCTCCGCCCAATAATATCAAAATATGTTTAACAATATACAATCCCAAGCCAGTACCCACCGCTCCTCCCACAGAAGAATTTGAGGCCCTATAAAACTTTTCGAATATGTGTTTTTGGTCGTCTTTTGGTATTCCGATACCTGTATCACTAACCGAAATGACAAGATGATTTCCTTGCTTTTCAGCGCTCATCACGATCTGGCCAAAATTAGTATATTTAATAGAGTTGCCTACTAAATTATCTAAAACCTGAATTAATCTATCCCGATCAGACATTGCCTTAGGTAAAATCTTGTCGGCTAAATTTATTTCTAATTTCAAATTTTTCGCTTTAGCTAATGGCATCAATTCAAATACAACATCGTTAAAAACATCGAGCACGTTTAACGGTGCCATTGCAACCTTTATCTTACCACTTTCCAGCCTAGAGGTTGATAACAAATCTTTAACCAATTCTGCCAATTTTCTGCTGCTATCATATGCCCGTTGTATATATTGTTTTTCTTGCTCCGGCGACAAGGCAGGATCATTATCCAAACACATGGATAAATAACCCTCAATTGCGGCAGTCGGCGTTAATAATTCATGAGAGGCTATAGAGACAAACTCAGTTTTTAATCTATCTTCTTCATAAAATTGCGCTTTTTCAATTAAAACCGCTGTTTGACCAGCCACCAACTCAAGCGTCATTAAATCTTGATCAAAAAAAGGATCCCCGGACACTTTGCCGCCAACTAACATAATGCCTATTAATTTATCATTCAGCCGCAACGGAACCGCTACGGACGCGGAAAATCGGTCAAGTTGGCCAACGACTTGAACCGTCTGAGCGTTTTTCTCCTTGTCTTCCTCAGCTTGATCTATTAACTCGCTCACGACTACAGTTTTTGGATTTTTGGTAAAATATTCTAATAACAAACTCGTCGGCCCATCTTCTATATGATACGAGCTGCTAAACCCAACCGACCGAATACTGCTAACTGGCTGGCCGTCATTTGTCGGCCTAATAACCAAAACGGCCATTTTCCCTATCCTCATTTCTTTAGTCAAAACAGACATCATTGAATCAAGCGCCTCATCCATATTGACAGTGCCGGATAACGTCTTTGTTAAGTCAGTTATAAGCGATGCGGTATCATATTCGCCTTTAAATAAATATTTATCGGTTGATCGTTGCAACCACTTTCTTATAGGATCAAAACCTATCGCAACAACAATAACTCCAACGATCCTGGGAGTTAAAGCTTGCCAACTGAAACTGATGCTGTTTCCAATCAGCATAGAAAAGATGATTACTACTAAGCCATAAACGCCCAAAATTAAAACTAAAAGCAAAGAATATTCAACTGTTTTTTTAATTACAATATGAATATCAAATAAACGGCGCGAGATAATCGCATAGGCCGTAAGCCCTGAGAATACTAGCGTCGCAGATGTTCCGTATATGGCATAATTAACAGATCCCAAAATTTGGGGCAATAAGACATTAAACAAAAAAACAAGTATCGAAAAAATCGCCAAGCCAATATAGAAATACACGAGTCTGGTTTTTTGTATTCTGTTTGCCTCTCTGTAACGATCGACAATCAAATATATAAAACTACATAGTAGTAGCAATATCCAGACAACATATGCGTAATATAAATGTCCAAAGACAAGGTTACTGCCATTAGACCCGGGCTCAATTCCTGTAACCCCATATGGGGTAAAAAGAAAAATAAATAAAAAAACAATTCCAAGCCAGTTAAATAAATTCA
>DAHXOW010000059.1 GCA_027364665.1 bacterium
CGATGATATTATGAATAAGTACCGGACAATTTTAATTGTTCTTAAAATTAACGACCCGTTGATTCCCAGGAACTTTTCAATAAAAATTGAAATATCTACCCGTGTTTTTAATGGACAATATTACACCGCTTTATTAACCTCTCCGACAACTAACATCCAAGTATTGGCCAATATTGAAACCCTGGACAGCCTGTATGAAGATAAATTGTTAACGATCGCCGATAGGAAAAAAAGCAGAGATTTATTTGATATCTGGTTTATTTGTCAAAAAAAGAGACAAGCCATGCCGGATAATCTTCCACAAATTGCCATTAAAGAAATTAGGCAGGAATTGAAACGTTTTTTGCCGGCAAATTATCAAGTCCTGGTTAGGGAACTGGAGGATAAATATGGGTGCTAAAATGATTAAAAGTCTGAAAAGCATTAAAAAAGATTATTACACCATTCCCGATTTAGAAAAAATACTGGATCAGAAAGATAATAATTTATTGGTTACCTTGGCGAGACTGGAAAAAAGAGGAGATATAAAACGTATTTTTAGAGGCGTGTATCAATTACCCGATCAGCCGACAAATATTTTAGCAGTCGCGACCCAAATTTATCAGCCTTCATACGTGTCTTTTGAATCCGCTTTGTCCATCTATGGTATTTTGAGTCAGGTTCCATACACCGTTACTTTGGCTACAACCAAAAAGCCCAAAAAAATTATGATTGAAAACACGGTTTGTGAATATCGCCGTATCAAGCCCGGGTTATTTTTCGGATTTGCCTTGAAAGACAATGTTTATCAGGCATCTCCCGAAAAGGCTTTATTGGATCAGCTGTATTTTGTTTCCAAGGGAAAGGCGACCTTAGACCTGGAGGCTCTTGATCTTACGATCGTCAACAAAACCGCTTTAAGATCGATGATGAAAGAATACACTCAAGCCACACGCCGGTTGGTTAGGTTACTCGTTAGTAATCACTAAGTTGGTGCCGTTTATCTGGTCGGCAGAGGGTTGGGGCTTGGTGAAATAGTTAACAATCCCTCCAGCGATCCCTTGTGCTTCCTGATCAAGTCTGGAGTTGCCGGATAGGAGTGAATTGTACTCATCGGTATTGGTCATAAAAAAACTCTCGATTAAGGCGGAAGGCATGTTGCTTTTGATCAACTCGTTATCGTCAAATTGAGAAATTCCGTCGTCTGAAAGATTCAGCTGCTGTGAAACGGACTGGGCAATTGCGTTGGCCAAAACCTTCCCCTGGTCGACTCCGAAAAGCGCGGTTGTGTAATCAGTGGTCGGGTCGGTAAAGAAATTATGGTGGATGGCCAAAAGAATCGAAGCGTGAACCGAGTTACAGTAATCAGCTCTGGCGGTATTGTCCATGGTTTGGCCGTTGTCGGTTCTGGTCATGTAGACCGTATAACCGTCATTCTGCAAGATCGAACGGACTTCCAGCGCGACGTAAAGATTGATTTGGGCCTCGGTTATGTTGCCCTGGGTTGCCCCGGGATCGTCCCCGCCGTGGCCGGGGTCCAGACAGACGCTTGGCATATCCGGTTTGTTTTTTGTCTTTGTGGTAATTTTTGAAGCGGTTTTAGAAACGGTTTTGCTGACTGACTTGTTGTTTTGGTTGAGGAAAGTTAAAACGACCAGCGCGGCGGATATCAAAATTATTAACAAAAGCAAACGCTTAATCAGGGTTATTAACGAATTCGATTTACGTCTTCTGTTTCGGCTGATATTGATATAGTAACGGCTATTATCAGTCATCTTGTGATAGAATCGTATTTATTAAAACTTATTATTTGCTGAAAACCGATCTTAATCTTCATTGAGGCGTTTTCTCCAGTACAGATAGACAACAAAACCGACGATCATGAAGGTTAAAGTGATTCCTCCTAGCAGGTCGTAATCAGACTTGACGTCTTTGATTGCCCGATAGAAAAAATAACCGACCAAAATTAAGGTTAGGGTTTTGATCAGCGAAGCACCCAGATTGTAACGGAAAAACGAACGGAATTTCATTTTGGAAATACCGGCGGAGATAAGAAAGATCGTTCCGAAACCGCGCAGAATCTTGCCGGCGATCAAGGTCTGCCCGCCGTGTTCCTCGAAATGCTTACGGATCGAACGAAGATGTTTTTTACGTATTCCCAAATAAGGGCCCCATTTTAAAAGAAAATTTTCTCCTCCATAGCGACCCAGGGCATAATACAAGCAGTCGGAAGTCAAATCACCCACCAGGACGACAACAAAAGTCAAATAGAAATTAAAAATACCCAAAGCGACCAACGACCCTCCGACGATGGTGGTAATCGGTCCTTCGATCACTACCAACAGAAA
>DAHXOW010000078.1 GCA_027364665.1 bacterium
GCGGGAATTAAACGTATACGCTCCAAAAACCGAAAGCAAAATATATATTATGCGACACGGACAATCTCAGTCCAACATTGAACACTTTATTTCTTACTTACCGGATGGAAAAATTAATCACTTAACCGATGACGGAAAAAAAACGATTAACGAACTGAAAGATCATTTACGGAACTTGAAGATCGGACTGATTGTCTGTTCCGATTTGCCGCGAGCTAAGGAAACAGCCGAGCTCGTTCAATCGATGACGGGGGCAAGTTTGATTTTGGATCCCGCGTTACGGGAAGTTGAATTTAGAGGTCTAAACGATCATTCGATCGATGAATTTACCGGCTATCGCCACGATTCCTCGGTGGAGAAGTTGTCTTCCGTCAGGAAAAGGATGATGAATTGTCTGTTCAAACATCGTCGCGATAATCTTGGACTAAATATTCTTTTTGTTTCGCATGCCGATCCGCTCTGGATACTAGCGGCCGGATTAGCCGGTTTGTCTGAGGCTGAAACACTAAACAAGAAACAGTCTTATTACTTACAGACCTCCGAGTTAAGAGAGTTAAACATACCTAATTGGCCATATGACGACGATGGGCAAATTGATTTGCATCGCCCATATATTGACGAAATTAAAATTAGTTGTCCGACATGTCACGAGTTGGCTAATCGTGTTAGCGAAGTCGCTGACGTCTGGTTGGATTCCGGTTCGATGCCTTTTGCCCAATGGGGCAGAGAAGGTTTTAAAACTCATTATCCGGCCGACTATATTTCAGAAGCGATCGATCAGACTCGCGGTTGGTTTTATACTTTAATGGCTGTGGCTACTTTAATGAATCAACCGGCTCCTTATCGCAATGTTATTTGCCTGGGACACATTCTGGATGATCAGGGCAAAAAAATGAGTAAGAGTAAGGGTAACATCATTGATCCCTGGTTAATGTTGAATAAATACGGTGCGGACGCTTTGCGTTTTTATTTTTATTCGGTCAATTCGCCTGGCGAATCAAGCTCATTTATTGAACGTGATTTGCAAACAGCCCAACGGAAAGCAATGCTTCTTTGGTGGAACGTTTACAGTTATTTTGTGACATATGCCAACCAGGCAGGATGGAGCCCCGATTCTATGGGTGATTCTTCGGTTGTTTTAGATCGTTGGGTTTCGGCCAGGATGGAACAGGCAATTTTATCGGTCACCAAAGGGCTGGATGAATATGATTTACTCTCAGCATCTCGCAGCTTGACTGAGTTTATAGACGATCTGTCGACTTGGTATCTGAGACGCAGTCGGGACCGTTTTGCCGGCCAATCCAAAGAAGCGTTTGCCACTTTATATTCAGTTTTAATTAATCTATCCAAAATAAGCGCTCCCTTTATGCCGTTTATTTCTGACGCAATTCACCGTAATTTGACTGGTCAAAGCGTCCATTTGGCAGACTGGCCGAAAGCCGGATCAGTCGATGAAACTTTGGTGGATGAAATGAAACAGGTGCGTCAGTTGGTCTCGTTCGGTTTGGACTCAAGGGCTAAGGCGGATATCAAAATCCGCCAGAAACTGGCCCGTGCGTATTTGTTGTCGAAAATAAATCTCGAGGCTTATAAAGAAATCATTGCGGCCGAATTGAACGTTGGCGAAGTGGTGTTTGCTGATAAATTGCCGACTGGTAAGTCATTCATTTCATCTGGCGCGGTTTCCTTAGACATCAAATTGACCAATGAGTTAATATTGGACGGTTTACAGAGAGAGTTAGTCCGTTACGTTCAAGATTGGCGAAAGAAACAAGCTTTAACGGTGGCAGATAAAATAATCTTGCGCTGGCATAGCGATGATCCGAAAATTAACGAGTTGTTATCTGATCAGAGAACGGTTCATCAACTGACCGCTGCTACCAAATCAGATATTTATCAATCGATAAAAGGACAATCACAAGAAATTGAGCTGAACGGACACAAAGTTAGAATTGAGTTAAAAATAGCTTAATGCTCAAATATTTTCGTAAATACGATTGGTGGCTTTTTCTTTTTCCCGCTTTGTTGTGGATAGCTAGTTTGACTGTTCTGTGGTCTTTAACTTATGCCAATCCTGATAAATCAGTGTCTTCTTTAGCCGTCACCCAGTTGATTTACGGTATTCTTGGTTTAATTCTGATGGTTGTCGTGTCACTGATTGATTATCGAGAGCTGAGGTCGTTGACTTTATGGATTGCAATTATAACTCTTTTGCTATTGGTTGCTGTTGCTGTTGTCGGCAAGTCTTCGCTTGGGGCAACCAGATGGTTAGACTTGAAGGTGTTTCGTTTACAACCGTCTGAGATTGCCAAACTTGCTTTGGCAATAGTGCTGGCTGGATTTCTTGCTCCTAGGCTTGAACATCCTGATTGGCGTACTTTTATGGGAGCGATGCTGATTTTGGTACTGCCTTTGATTTTAGTTGTTAAACAACCAGATCTGGGAACTGGTATAATTTTGGCCGTTGAGACTATAGGAATGATTATGGCCTTGAGATTAAAATATAAACATTACGTAGTGATTATTGTGACTCTGGCTGTTATTGTGGGTGTGGGGACGCTTGCATTTTTGCAGGTCAGGCCGTTTAATCATTTATTAAAAAGTTATCAGAGAGGCCGAATAGAGGTTTTTCTCAACCCGAGAAGCGATCCGTTGGGCAAAGGATATAATGTTAATCAAGCGATTATTGCTATCGGCAATGGAGGATTAACAGGGCGAGGACTAAATGCGGGCGCAGTTCGTTTGTCACAGTTGAATTTTTTACCCAACGCTTACTCTGATTTTATTTTTGCCGCGATGTCTGAGGCGGTCGGTTTTGTCGGTATGGTAATTTTGCTATTAATTTTTGGAGGTTTTCTATGGCGTATCCTAGTGGTTGCGGCAACCGCGAGAGACGCTTTTGGGGTGTTGATATCTTATGGCTTTTTTAGCATCATTATTTTTTCGATTTTGGTCAATGTCGGGATGAATTTGGGAGTAATGCCAGTGACCGGTATTCCGTTACCATTCGTTAGCGCTGGCGGGACCGCCCTGATTATGAATTTTGTGGGTGTTGGAATATTGCAGAGTGTGGAATCACATCACCGGGCGATTAATTTTGACTGATCTTGGTCTATCATTTATTTGAGAGTTGATCAGGATAATTATTCGGCTTGACCGTAAGATCGAGTTATGTTATGGTAGACGGTGTTATTTGCATTTTTGAAGGTGGAGATTTTTATGCAAGCAGTTATCGAGATTAGCGGTAAGCAGTATTTGGTTGAGAAGGGCAGCAAGCTTAAGGTTGCTAGTCAAAACAAAAAACTGGGCGATAAATTTGTTGTGTCAAATGTTTTAATGACAAGCGATCAATCAAAAATATCTTTTGATAAACCTGTTAAAATTAATGCGAAAGTTTTGGAAGATGGTTTGGATAAAAAGATCCGTGTTTTTAAACACCGCGCGAAAAAACGTTACCGACGCACGCAGGGTCATAGGCAGTCTTATACCATGTTGCAGATAGAATCTATAGAGGCGGCATGACAGTAGTCAATCAATATTTGAAAGAAGTCTATCAAGAGTTGCTTCGTGTAAGCTGGCCAGATTCAAAAACGATTGTTAGGCATAGTGCGGTTGTAGTATCGGCGATTATTGTTTTAACTGCTGTATTATCCGGGATAGATGCCTTGTTAACTTTTCTAATAAACCAATTCATTCTAAAAGGATGATCCTATGACCGAAGAAGTGATTGAGCAAATTGCTCCCGAAGAAGAAGTGTCTGTTTTTGATAACGCCGTTGATGATGGGCGACAATGGTATGTTATACATACTTATTCAGGATACGAAGATCAGGTTGCTGAGAATTTGAGACAACGTGTTCAATCAATGAAGGTTGGCGACAAAATTTTTGCGGTTATGGTGCCAAAAGAAAAACAGATAGAAATTAAAAACGGAAAAAGAAAAACCGTTGAAAATCGAATTTTTCCTGGCTATGTTATGGTTCAGATGGTGGTAACTGAAGATAGCTGGTATGTTGTGCGAAATACGCCAAATGTTACCGGATTTATTGGTTTTGGTTCTCATCCCACTCCTATCTCAATGGAAGAGGTTGAGCGAATAAAAAAGCGAATGGGTATTGAAGAACCGAAATATCAAATCGATTTCCAGGATGGTGATTTGGTACGTATAGTTGATGGTGCATTGAAGGGTTTTGAGGCAAAGGTGCAGGAAGTTGATCAAAATAAAGGCAGAATTAAAGTATTGGTAAATATGTTCGGTCGGGAAACTCCTTTAGTTTTGGATTCCCTTCAGATTAAGAAAATTTGAGGTAATTATGGCGAAGCCGATTAAACAAATTGTTAAAATTCAACTAGCTGCTGGTAAGGCGACACCGGCTCCTCCTGTCGGACCTGTTCTTGGTGGTACGGGGATTAACATGATGGATTTTCTGAATAAATTTAATGAACAGACAAAAGATCAAATGGGCACAATTATCCCAGTGGTTTTAACTATTTTTGAAGACCGCTCCTTTTCCTTTGTTACTAAGCAACCGCCAGTTGCTGAATTGATTAAGGCTGAATTGAAACTCGATAAAGGCTCGGCTGCACCGCGTAAAACAAAAGTCGGAAAGCTATCTAAAGATCAGGCTAAAAAAATCGCTGAGCTTAAAATGGCTGATTTGTCGGCGGTTTCCGTCGAAGCCGCGATCAAAACGGTTGCCGGAACAGCCCGTTCAATGGGTATTGAAATAGAAAAGTGATCGTTACTGTTTTATAATTTTTTTTGATGAGTATGCAAAAGGCTCTAAAGTGACCAGCCGAGGGGGAACGGCTGATCACTCCAGAGCCATGTGCGTGTTAACTCTTATGGCGAAAGCACTACCTACGTGGGGAAGCCAAAGGAGGGGCATAGCTTTCAACCATCGTAGATAGTACTCTCGTCACATTGTTAACATCAACAACTCTGAATTATATCATAGCGTGCCGATTATGTCAATAAATACAGAAGCTTTTAAAGTTGAAACTGGCTACGAATTACGTCTATCGGGCCTGATTAAATGGTTGTGCGACGTAAACTTCGAAAGAACTGATCGTGTTACAACGTTTGGCCAGTTCTCTGTTGTTGGAGATAGGATCAAAATTTATCCAATTAACAATCGCTGGCCTCTAGTAATCGATCTGTTAGGAGAAAAAGTCGAATCTATAACGATTCTATCCTCACCTAAACCAAAGAGGGTCAGCAGTTTTACTCTGAACCCCAATTTTCTTGACGCGGATGGGTTACGTTTTTTGCCAGGACAATACGTGGTTCATTTGGATCATGGTATCGGATTATTTAAGGGTCTGGGTTTGCACAGGCGATTGGACGAATCAGATAATAATCCAAATCCGTATCAAACCGATAGCTTAAACCTTCTTCAGTCGACTGACGATAAGTGGGATCCGTATTTGATAATCGAATATGCTGATGGCGCAGAATTATTTGTTCCCCCAAAATACTCGGATAAAATTACACACTACATAGGTAGCCGAAGGCCGGTCTTAGCAAAATTAGGATCGTCTCGTTGGCAAGCCACAAAAAAACATGTCGAAGAAAGCCTTTTTAAGTTGGCCAAAGAATTACTTGATGTAGCGGCGAAACGGAAGAAATTTCATCGGCAAATTTATAATTATTCATCGTCCTGGCTCGAGATGGTAGACAGAGGTTTCCCATATTTGCCAACCGATGATCAGCAAAAAGCAATCGACGATGTTTTAAATGATCTATCTGCCGATTATCCAATGGATCGTTTAATTTGTGGTGATGTCGGTTTTGGTAAGACCGAAGTGGCTATTAGGGCAGCGACAGCGGTTATTAGTTGTGGCAAACAAGTGGTTATGCTTTGCCCGACTACTCTTTTAGCCCAACAACATTTTGCTACTTTTTCTGAGCGTTTGTCAGAATTACCGATTAATATAGCTATTTTAAGTCGATTGGTTCCGGGGTCCGAGCAAGATGAAACTAAACAAAAAATAAATCAGGGTAAGGTTGATTTGATTATTGGGACACACGGGTTATTACGTGACGACATAATTTATCCAAATCTGGGTTTATTAATTATCGACGAAGAACAACGGTTTGGGGTCAAAGATAAAGAACATCTAAAAAAGATAAAGATCGGAATAGATATATTGACATTATCGGCGACTCCCATTCCCAGGACGCTTTTTTCTAGCTTGTCCGGATTAAGAACAATTAGCTTGATTCAAACTCCTCCTAAGAGGCGTAAGCCAATTGTTACTGAGGTGAGGCTTTTTAATTCGGCGGAAATGATTCAATTGATTGATAGGGAGGTCAAAAGAGGCGGGCAGGTAATTGTTCTTCACAATAGGGTTTCCAACATTCAGATGAGAACTATGCAATTGAAAAAAGCTTTACCAAATTTAGCAATCGATTATGCGCATGGACAGATGCCAGAGAGCAGGTTATCAGCAGTTATGTCAAAAATGATCCATCACGGGCTGGATTGTCTGGTAGTCTCTTCGATAATTGAAAACGGTATCGATTTGCCACTAGCCAATACATTAATTGTCGAAGAAGCCGATCGATTTGGTTTGGCAGATCTTTATCAATTAAGAGGAAGGGTCGGCAGGGGAGACCGCCAGGCTTACGCATATTTCTTTTATTCTGATAAGGAATTGACCAAAGCAGCCAGGCAACGTTTTAAGGTGCTTACAGATTTAACTGATCTTGGCAGCGGTTACTCAGTGGCATTGCATGACATGGAAATAAGAGGCGGGGGAAACGTCCTTGGCAGAGAACAACACGGTAATATGGAAGCTGTCGGTCTGTCACTGTATGTTAAATTACTTGATTTCGCCACAAAGAAACTTTCAGCAGGCTCTTTCGAGACAGGCAAATAATTTTTATAAATAAAGACCGCGAAATGTATCATTATTGATTTTTTTAAATATGACAGGTAAAGTGCGAAGGAAAGTGTCTTTTAGGAGAATTGGTTGACAAAATTAATCATCGTAGAATCTCCGGCTAAAGCCAAAACGATTAGCCGTTTTTTAGGGTCAAATTACGAGGTCATTGCTTCAGTGGGGCATGTTCGTGATTTACCGACCAATAAATTAGGTATTGATGTGGCCCACGATTTCACGCCAGAATACGTTATTCCCCCGAAAGCCAAAACGACAATAGCTTCATTACGCAAAGCCTTGAAAGGGTCGGATATTTTATTGTTGGCTACCGACCCTGATCGAGAAGGAGAGGCGATTGCTTGGCATGTTAAAGAAGTTTTATCTCCAAAGATCCAGACTAAACGAATCAGTTTTCATGAGATTAGCAAGGCTGCGGTAGAAAAAGCACTTTCAGAAGCACGAGATATTGATATGGAATTGGTCGAAGCACAAACGGCCAGGCGCGAACTTGACCGGTTAGTGGGCTACAGTCTTTCTCCATTTCTATGGAAGAAAGTCGCCCCGAAGTTAAGTGCTGGAAGGGTTCAGTCCGTGGCGGTTCGTTTGATTGTCGAAAAAGAACGGGAAATTATTAATTTCGTTCAAAAAGAATACTGGTCCTTGAAAGCTAAACTTTTTAAAAATTCGGAATTTATTGCTTTATTAATTTCATTGGACGGAAAAACCATCCCCAAGCACGGTTTATCTGGATTAACAGCCACAGACCTCAAATCCCGCTTAGATTGCGCCAATTTTACAGTTATTGATCTGGATAAAAAGGAAATAAGAAGAATTCCCCACCCACCCTTTATCACGTCAAGTTTGCAACAGGAAGCGGGTCGAAGGCTTGGCTTTAGTGCAAAGAAAACAATGACTTTGGCACAG
>DAHXOW010000031.1 GCA_027364665.1 bacterium
TATTTGATTGGTGAATCTGTGGAATGCTTGCCATATTTTCATCTTACTCCCAGAACAAACGTTGTCAAAAAAACAACATCTAAAATCTCGTATTTGAGATAACAAACGCCCCGATCATACAATTAATTCTGTCCCGAAACAGACTGGTTGTAGTCGTATAAGTATTGATAAGGGTTGGCTCGAAGCGAAACATAGCCCTCTAATTGACTGTTGGCCTGCCGCCAAAAACCAGGCGGTCGAACAAATTGCTGGCCATTGCATTGGTAGTTTTTGGCGTCTGTCTGAGCTTTGGTTAAAATAAAATCGCTCGGCCTGTAACCCATTTTGGCATAAGGAGCAAAAGCAATCGGAGTCATATACTGAAAAATGGATAAATAAACCGTTTTTCCGTTAAATAAATTGACCTGGTAGGCGACATCAACATCGTCCATAGGCCCGGCGGTTCCGATCTGTTGTCCCGATTTAACTTCGTCACCAACCTTAAGACCAGACAAAAGATCAATATGATCAAGCCGAACGTAATAGTGAGAATTTTGAGCAGCTGAAATATTTATTTGCCTACCGTAATTATATAATTCTGACTCGTCTACGGTAATTTTTCCGTCAAACGAGGGCATAAACATCAATACTCGGGTGTCTGGGAGTCGGCTGTGACCGGGCGGGCAGCGGTTGAGAGGTCCTCGTGTTGCGATTAGGCACATATTGGCTCCAATTAAAATAATGTTTCATGCTGCGACAGGTTTCACTGTCCCAGGAATTAACCGAGCAATCATGGCCAGCGTCTGAACGAAAATACGAAATTGCAAAAACTCTGTCAAATTGTACAGGATTTGCAGTGATTAATGGGACATTGTTTGGATCAAAACGGAGAATCGGGTTAAATTTTATCTTAATAATCGTCACAAAGATAATGACTGTACTAAAAACAAAAAACAACGATCATGCTGAAGATTTTCAATGTTTTTGTGTTTTAAACATATGTTCATTCTATTACTTCCCTCTACTGTTGTCTGCGGCCACCTTGCTCGGGTAGCAATCTGACACAAAAAATTTCTCGAAAGGCCTTCGATTAAAAATCCGTGAAAAATAGTTTATTTTATGCTAAAGTTAAGAGGTTAAGGAGAGATGGCCGAGTGGTTTATGGCAGCGGTCTTGAAAACCGCCAGGTGAAGAGCCTCGGGGGTTCGAATCCTCCTCTCTCCGCCAGAAGAAAAAGTGGAACTTTTTACATACAGAAAAGCAGTTAAAAAGAACGAGGTTAAAGAGAGTTATGTTTAAAACTCACAAAACGCTTAAAATTATTGGGCTCATTGCTGGGATACTTGTAACTCTGCTGCTTGTATTTATTATCGATCAAATAATCTTATCGAGGCATGATAAAGATGCCGAGAATCCTGCCAATAATCAGCCGACAAATTACCAAAACGATCTATCGCTCAATTGGAAGCCGATTGTTTGGAACCAGACTAACGGTGGCGATCCGAATGCCGATTTTCCCAAAATCTCACAAAACGAAAATGTTTACATGACAGAAAATATCTCTTATGCCGTCAGGAATGGTCAGAATTTAGCGCTTGATCTCTATTCGCTCGAGGCGCCAAAGACGGGTGATACTAAACCGATAGTTGTCTACATTCATGGCGGCGGAATGATTGGCGGAACAAAAAATCAGCTGGATGCCGCCGTCAGCGACGTGATGCTTGGTCTTGTCAATAATGGTTTTATTGTTGCTTCGATTAACTATGAGGAAGCGCCCGCCGCCAAATTTCCCGCTCAGATCCAGGATGTTTTGATGGCAATGCGCTTTGTGCGCTACTATGCCTATGGCATCGGCGGTGATCAAAACAAAATCGGCATTTTGGGCGATAGCGTGGGCGGACAGCTGGCGGCTTTGGCCGGAGTGACTAACGGCTTGGCATCTTGGGAAAATTCGACAGATTTGCAACTGGCCGGCACCAATTTGACGGCCGAAGAAGTTCAAAAAATTCCTTCCCGCCCCAATGCTGTTGCCGATTTTTATGGTGGCGCCCAATTGCCGCCCAAAATTCTGATCGAAGTAATGAAATTATTCCATATCGGCAATTACTATGATCCGTTTTCCGGCAACACCTACCAGATGGCGCAAATCTACCAGATGATTTATAACGACAACTCCACACTTCTGCATGAAGGCAGCCCAGCCTACTATGTCGCTGCCGATGAGCCGCCGTTTCTAATTGCCCAGGGTGATAAGGATACGCTATCGCCGCCTTCTATGACAAAAGCTTTTTACAACAAGTTAAAATCCGCCGGCAATGATGTAACGCTGGTTTGGGTAAAAAATGCCGATCACCGCTTTCTGCCCAGCCCGGAAGGCGCCACCATCGATCCGAGTTTTGAATCAGTCGTCAACACAACGATTAGTTTCTTTAAAAATCATCTATAATAAACAACAAGTAGAGGAACGCAACTTCAAATATCGTGATTAGATCATGAAGGGACGTAAAGATAGCAAAAGGTTCCAGGCCCGAGCGTCCCGCCAGATATAGTTGTGGAACTTTTTACATAAAGGGGATTGACCAAAGGGGAACAAGGATATTGCTAGGTCCCCGAATGTTGCCACATCGATCTGCTTAAAAAGAGATTTTACTTAACATTAGAACCGTCAGCTTATTCCTAGAATTATTGTTGTTGGAATTTGAACAATGGAAAATCACAAACCAAAAAAACTAATAAAAAAACGTATCTTGCTATGGCAAAAAACAGCATTGGCTGTAAAACCTATAGAAATTTTTTTATCATTGACAATGAAAAAGAAGTCGATGCCATGGAAAACGGCCGATTATCATGCGCTTTCTTTGTGTCTGGGATCTTAAGTTCGTTCAATTTGATTAAATCAGTTCACGGAACTGTAGAAAATACCGTTTTGGATTTAGAAGAATCGGGATGGAACAGAGTGAAAGAGCCTAATCCCGGCGATATTATTGTTTGGGAGGCAATAGATTTTGGCGATGGCGACATCCATAAGCACATCGGCTTTTATATCGGAGATTCTCTTGCTGTCAGCAATAGTTCGTTAGAAGGCTATCCGGTAAAACACGAATGGACATTTGGCGGATCACGCAAAGTCGAAGCGACGTACAGAATACCAAAGGAAATTGAGAGCCAATAAAGTTCCGGACCCGAGAGCCCAACCGACAACAAAAATTCGGCCAATTGAAAAATAGGAGTCGCTAAATATTATTTGCAAACCAAAAGAGCGGCAAAGCGCCGCTCTTTTTAGCCTTTACCCACACTGCGTTACCTGATCAATCCCGCCATATGTATTAGGTAAAGAAAGAGCCCGAGCGGAATTATGAACAGCGCCCAACTGAGACCCAGTCCAACGGGTGAACCCCATTCATCCCAACGTTGTCTTCTCCATAATGGGTACTTTTCCTCTTCGACACTCTTTAATACATTTGCCTCAATAGTCCGGGCAAACTTCTGTCGTTCTTCTTTTTCCATTTCTCCTCCGAAGCGTTTGTTCAAGACGAATATTCAACTCGACCTTTCGCCAATAGGCAAATGAATATTTAGACCCTTGAGTTCTCGCGTTTGGGCTCCTTATTCATGTCCCAAGGGCAGGACAGGAGCATTTAATCCAACATTTATATTATATACCAGACTCAAATTTGAATTGCCAACGATAATATTTTGTACACCGGATTAATTTTTCGTGCGTAAATATTGACCGAAAACACGCGCAGTGAGTATAATGATCAAACTACATCAAATAAATTAAGGAGGAAATATGGATGACAGCGCGATCAAACCACCAAAGCAAATGTCTTCTGGGGCAAAGGTTCTGATAACTTCTGTCTTAGGGGCAATTATTGTAGTGGCCGGAGCGGCAATTTACGTATTATATAACGAGCAGCAAAACAATAACGCCGCCTCCACCTCAAGTCAACAAACCGTATCGTCTCCGACACAAACCAGCACCTCAACACAAAGCCAACCTGTTATTACCTCACCTTCACCGACCGCCAGCCCAACTGTCGAATCGAGCCAGACACCGGAACCGGCTCAGGCCACAGAGTCGCAAACACCAGAATCGACTAGTACCGAATCCACCTCGTCTAGCAGTGATTCTAAATCAACCGATAGCAGCACTAGCGGCGATAATAACACCTCATCATCCTCGACAGATAATTAGGTCTTCATTTTGATTTAGCCGTCGTTACAGTCGACATTGAATTAACCGGTTGACTGCCGTTGTACTCGGTCACTAAGGCATTGTAATCACTAACCAAACTGTTGTATTGATTAATTGCGGTATTTTCCAGGCTAACGTATTCTTTGTATATATTGTAATCGTAGGTGTCCTCACGAGCATTGCCCACACGAGCCCAGGCAACGCTTCCGCTATATGCTTTGTTGGCCAGATTATCATATCTTGTAATATCTGATTGTAATTGCTGCAATTGTAATTGGTAGTTTTGAAAAAGTGCTTTGGTTTTAGTAAAACTGGTAATAGTTAGATTGCGATTGCTAAAATACGGAGCGTAGAAATTACTCAATCCTGAAGATAAATTCAGGTACTCTGTTCCTAAAAGAGAAAAAAGCTCTAAATCTCGATATCCAGGTTCGGTTTTAGCAAAATTAGCAACTTGAGCTTCAAGGGATTGGTTGTGTGTCGTTTTGTAATTATTCTCTATCATCTGAACCAGTTGGGATTGTTGACCGTTTACTGTCCATTTGAAATAAACCGCATGTAACATTTCATACGCCGCGGTAACTACTTCTTGATCGTACAAATCAGTCGGCATTTGCCTTATATAGATATGACCGGTTGTCGGATTGTATGAATTCGGGACATAGCAACCCTGCTCGATAAAACCATTTCGATTATTGGATGCTGCGTTTCCTGCACAATATTGTTCCATTTGTGTATCAGATACTACTTTTGGATCAGATTGCAAAAAGATCAATTCGCCTTGCCGACTCATTCCGGCTCGTTTAGCCAGAGTAATCATTGCCGGATTAGCTGTCTTCAAAATCCAAGAGGCCGGAATCGGACGCAAAAACAATATAGATATGGCGGCCAGTATTCCCAGAAAAAAGATTACTGTTGCTACAAAACCATATCCTGACGGTCGACTTGTTTGGGCGTTAGCTATATTTTCATCATTCATATCTAAATTATATAGATTGATAATATTCACACAAATAATCATTCGACACTTTATTCTGCGCATCACGATTATAATAAGATTGGATATTGTTTTTAATTTAGCTGGTGCCTAAACAAAATTTTGACTTAAAAACAAGCATGTCTTATTATTGAGACATGAAAAGCAAAACACAAAAAAATTGGTTAATTTATTTGGCGATTATTTTGGGAATTGCCTTT
>DAHXOW010000007.1 GCA_027364665.1 bacterium
CACCTTCCTTAACCGTTAGATTGGCGCCATCTATTGCCTTGATTCTCCTCGATCCCTGCCGGAACTGTTTTGAGACATCTTCGATTTCAATAATTGGTTCTGTCATGTGTAGACCTTTCTATTCTATATTACGCAGCGCTTCCTGAGCTCTCATATGTGAGGATTTGAAAGCGGCAACACCGCCAGCCAAGATTGAGCCTATTACCGATACTCCCGCTCCAAGACATAACAAATACCAGTCGTAGGTTACTTTTAAAGGAATTGATGCGTTAATCGAATTACTACTATTTCCACCGCCTAAAAATCGCTTGGCAATACTGGCCCCAAGATTAGATCCGTTGGCGATACTGGCCGATAGTGAAAAATTGTAGTGATTGAATGCAATAATCCCAACTACTCCCATACCTACACCAATTGCCGCACCGATTATCCCTAAAAACAGATTTTCCAGAAAAATTTGGCGCATAATCGTAGAATTACTCCAACCGATTGCTTTCAAAGTACCGATCTCGCGGACTCTTTTATTGACTGATAGCAAAGTTAACAAGCTAACAATAATGAAAGAAGCGATGATAACAATTATACTGGCCACTCCGATAAATTTACTTGTCAAACTGGCAGCGTCAACCAGACTTCCACTCACCTGATCTGCCGTGCTTGATGAATCTGTTATCGTGGCACCGGTAAACAAAGCGGACAGTGATTTACTAGTCTGATCGACTAACTTTGCATTCGTGGCTTTCACTAACATTAGATTAATTTGCCCTTGCTTACCGGCAATATTTTGAAGATCGGATAACGGAAGATACATGTCGGCAGTATCAGTATAAAGTGTGGGATTTACCAAACCGACAATTTTCCATGTTTTACCACCCAAAGTATAAGTTTTACCAACCGTTAAATTATTTTTTTCAGCAAAAGATTGATTTAAAATAATTTGCCCCGGAGCATTAAAATACTTACCATCGGTAATTTGATTCGGTAAAATCAAACCCATATTAGTTTTAGAAGTATCCACTCCTGCGACCGTAAAAGTTGAAGTATTTATGTCGGTAGAAATCGGCCCAACGTTTTCTTGATAAGTTTGTCCCGGAACGGTTACCGATCCGATAAATTGCTTAAAACGGGCCGGCATAGCATTTTGTTGGGCCTGTCTCAAAATATCTCTGGCTTGTTGAGAATTAGGATCCAAGCCTTCTTGTTGAATTTGTTTCATTGCAGCCGAACGCGCCGCATCAAGCGCTTGTTGCTCAGCATCTGTAAGCGGAGAAATATTTTGCTGAACATTATATGTTTGAGATTGTGTTTGAAAAGTCGCCGTAACTTTAGGAACCGTACCCGATTGGTGATCGACTGTCATAATCAATCCTCCGGCAGTTTCCGAAACATATTTCTGGTTAACCTTACCCTCTACAGAGCTATCAAATGTCAACATGGTCCCCGGCAAAAAAACATCTCGGCTAAAAGTCGAGCCAGGTGAACCGAGTTTTGATAAATCTGTTCCTATGCTATTTTGACTCAGCAATTCCTGTCGCGTCGCCGGATCAAGAGACTGAATTTGACTAGCTGAAACAGATCGGGAGACAATCATATCCGTGCCAACGTTTTGTAACGGATTTAAAACCCGTTGTTCTGCGCTGGACAGGCCGTTAGAAATAGAAATAATCACAATAATAATCGCACTAGCAACAGCAAGACCGACTGAAATGGTTATTGTTTTACTCAGCCTTCTCCATAACTCGGCATTTAAATATTTCCAATAAAACATCCTGAGCCTTTCGTAATGTGTGAACCTTCTTTAGAAAATAAAAAAATCGACTGAGAAATCGCTTAATACGGCAGAATTACCGTAAAAATTGAACCTTGACCAGGCTGGCTACTGACTGCTATGTGCCCGCGATGGTGCTCTGCGATCTGTTTGGCTATTGCCAACCCCAGTCCATAGCCGCTATTTTCATTTCTAGACCGTGACTCATCAGCCCGATAAAAACGTTCGAACAAATGCGGCAGATCTTCGGCTGTAATACCAATCCCGTGATCAATGACTTGTATTTCAAGATTAGATTTATGAGATACCGTCTTAATCTCAACTTTTCCACGGTCATAACTATATTTTATGGCATTATCAAGCATAACTAGAAGCAATCTTGACAAGTCATTCTTATTGCCTCGGATCAACTGATTTTTGCCCACGTCTGTTTTGATAGTTATGTCTCTTTTTTCTGCTACCTTTTTCATTTTTTCTGTTGTCTCGGCAACAATCTCTTCGATCGAGCAATCCTCCATTGCATTACTTGTTGTCGTCTGTCTGACCAACTGAAGCAGGTCGTTTGATAAACGACTCAATTTTTCTACTTCTTCCAAATTACTTTCTAGAAGTTTTTTGGCTTGATTTAAGTTTAAATTTTTATCGCGCAGGGCCACTTCTATCTCTGTTTTTAATGCTGTTAAAGGAGTCCGCAATTCATGAGACGCATCTGCGGTAAAGCGAATCTGTGACTCGGTCATTTCTCTAATAGGTTCTAAAGTTTTTTGAGCCAGGAAATAACTAAGAATACTGGCCAATCCTAACACTAATATATTCATTTCTACCAAATATAAAGCAAATTTTGCCTCGCTTTCAGGAATCAGACGCGGATTTGGTTCCCTAATCATGATTTGGCCGTCCGGAAATTGATTGTTCGGCCCGATCGTAAATGTGTTCACTGTCCTAAAAAGCGGCCCATGTTCAAGCTCATGTCTTACCGCGGCATACAAAGCCAAACTAAAAACCACGCTGATAATCATCACGATCAACGTATACCAAAGCGTCAATCTCAAGTATGCCGAACGAAAAGTCACTATACCTCGACCATTTTATACCCAAATCCCCTGATTGTTTTTATCATTGATGGTTTATTTGGATCTATATCTATTTTCTGCCTTAAATACCCAACATAAACTTCAACAGTATTTGGTAGTATGTCTGCGTCAAAGTCCCAAACATGCGAAATAATATTATCCTTGGATATAGTACGATCAGGGTGGCGCATCAAATATTCTAACAAGGAAAATTCCTTGGGAGATAAATCAATCAATTGATTATTGCGTTTTGCCTCAAAAGTGACGGTGTTTAACTCAAGATCTCCCACTTTTAAAATTGTATCAACCGCAGCAGCCGGACGGCGCCACAAGGCCCTGACCCGAGCTAATAATTCTTCGAAATCAAACGGCTTAATCAAATAATCGTCCGCTCCGATATTTAAACCTTTAACTCTCTCCGGGATACTATCCTTTGCAGTCAAAACTAAAACAGGGGTACTTATATTTTCTTGACGCATTTTTCTCAGGATTTCCAATCCGTCAGTTATTCCAGGTAACATCCTGTCTAAAATAACCAGGTCATACTCCTCGGCCATAACGCTTGCCAATCCTTGTTGGCCAGTCATCTCAAGATCGACTGCATACGACTCTTGCTCAAGCCCTTTTTTGATTGCCCTGGCTATTTTTTGGTCGTCCTCAATCAACAATATTCTCATGATTACATTATATCTATTAGTTTGTTGAGAATCAGCTTATAGTGGTTTAGCCCCAATCTAATCGCATGAGCCAAATTTCGGTCTCTAATCTGATCAAAATGCAACCATTTAGGATTCTCACCTTCTCGCTTGTTTATATTTATTTGCAGAGGATCTGCAATCTGACAAACAAAAAAATGCCAAAGATGACGGCTCGATCCGTGGCGACAATAGTCTCTGTGATATGATTGATGGCCAAGATAATAGAGGTTATCTACAACAATGCCTGTTTCTTCCCTCAATTCACGCCTTGCTGTCTCGAGCGGAGTCTCGTATTTTTCAACATGCCCGGCAGGCACGGTGTTTAATAACGGAAACACAATTCGGCTGAAAATTAACATGCGATCATTGGAATCAACGACAAATATCGCTGAGCATTCGTGCCATAATAAATTTTTTTGGTCTTTCCATGATAGGACTGGGCGCATTTTCTCAAACTTAATTACTTTAGTCAGACAATAACCATTTTTATGATAAAATACCAGTGCAATGCGAACATATCTAGCGCTTTTTTGGGCCAAATTTGTAACTTTTATTGTCATCTTCTTTGGGCTAGGACATGCCTCAACTTGGCCTGGTGAGATTGCGCTATATTTTGACAAACAATTTTTATTTCATATTGTCAAAAAAAATCCCGATCTGAAAATAATTCTTATTGCGGGCACAAACGGAAAAACCACTACGGCAAAATTAATTACCCATGTTTTATCCGAACTAAAATTTAAAGTTTTTTCCAATAATTACGGGGCCAATTTACTTAATGGGCTATCCTCAAGTTTTATTTCCAGATCCAATTTAACCGGTCGAATACCAGATCAAATTGCGGTTTTGGAAGTTGACGAAAACACTTTGTCAGAAGCAATAAAACAACTCCGACCACAAGCAATAGTTTTATTAAATCTGTTCCGCGATCAGTTGGATCGATATGGCGAAATAAATGTTATTAGTCAAAATTGGCGCGAAGCATTAAGCAGATTGAACCAACCGATAACACTGATCCTAAACGCTCAGGACGCACAAATCGCCTCTCTTACAAGCCAGAAAAACATAAAAACCTATTTTTTTGGCCTATCAAGCCAGTATTTAAATAAAAAAACTACCTCATTTGAAGCTGATAGCATTTACTGTCCACGTTGTTTACATAAATTAACTTTCCAAAACGTTGCCTATTCACATATTGGCAACTTTGAATGTCCAGAATGTCATTTTCGGACCCCGACTTTCTCAGATTTAGCTGATGGACTGAACCTGCCAATCGATGGATTGTATAATCGCTATAACTACAATGCGGCTGCCGAACTTTTACGATCAGTTTTTAATTTAAATAAATCACAGGTACATAAACATTTGATTAATTACAATCCCGCATTTGGAAGACAAGAAATAATTCACGCTCTTGGCCACAGTTTTTGGCTACAATTATCCAAAAATCCGGTAGGATTTAATCAAGCTATAGAATTGTTGCCCGAACAAAGTAATGTGTTATTGATATTAAATGACAACTTGCCCGACGGGAAAGACGTTTCATGGATCTGGGACGTCGATTATGAGGCATTAATTAAAAAAACCAAGTATATTACTGTTAGCGGCCAAAGAGCAAAAGATTTAGGCATTAGGATTCGCTATGCTCACTCATCAATTATTCCGTTGGATATAGACCTTAGACAAAATCTGATCACGATCGGCTCCCAATTGGTCATTATCGACAATTTGACGGACGCAATTCATCACGTCGCTTCTGTTACTAAAACCGACGAAATGATTTATGTTCTTCCTGTATATAGTGCTATGTTGGAAGTGCGCCAAATTTTAACTGGAGACAACCTAGAGTGAATAATGACACAACAATTAATATAGCTTGGCTATACCCAGATTTAATGAGTACCTATGGTGACAGAGGAAATATAATTATCCTAACCAAAAGATTGGTTTGGAGAGGTTTTAAAGTCAAAGTTACAGAAATTTCTTTAGGAAGCACAAACAACTTGTTGCAAAAAGCTGATCTTATCTTTATGGGCGGCGCACAAGACCAACAACAAGAAATTGTCAGTAAAGATTTAAGAAAAAGACAGACTCTTCTGAAAGAGTTAATTGATCATCAACGCTTGCCGTGTCTCTTTATTTGCGGAGCGTATCAGTTCATGGGCAATTATTATCTTTCTGCCAACGGTCAAGAAATTCCTGGGTTGGGTATTTTCGATCTGTACACTATCAACCCAGGCCAAAAAGCTAAGCGACTGATCGGCAATACCTTTGCTCGAATTAATATCCCTGGCTTACAGAACGAGATAATGGCCGGCTTCGAAAATCACGGTGGGCGCACTTTTTTATCAAACAAGGAAACCGCAATTGCTAAAGTTATTACAGGATACGGAAACAATGGTCAGGACAACACAGAGGGAGTAATCCATCAACGTGCCATCGGGAGTTACTTGCACGGCCCTATTTTAGCCAAAAGCCCCAAACTGGCCGACTGGCTGTTAAGCCATGCTTTACACCACAGTTTCGGAGAAAAAATCGAATTATCTCCTCTCGACGATCGACTTGAGGAAAGAACAAAACAGCAATTATTAGGACAGATACCGACTGGACAAAAAAATACCGATGGTCTAGATTAAAGTCGCTTATTTCAGTCGTTTTTAAGTTTTATCGTTTATCTTAGTCTGGAAATTATATGTCATATTCAATCATCATTCCGGTCTATAATGAGGAAGAGTCGTTACCGACACTGTTCTCAGAGATCAAAAAAGTCATCATCCGTGATTTAAAATCGTTCGAATTAATATTCATCGATGACGGCAGCACTGATAAATCTTTAAAAGTAATTGAGGAGATAAAAAACCGGGCCGAACTACCTGTCAAAATCATTTCATTACGATCCAATCAGGGTAAATCGGCTGCGCTAATGGCAGGATTCCGTCAAGCATCTGGAGATTTTATTATCACTATGGACGCGGATCTGCAGGACGACCCAAAGGAAATTTGGCCCTTAATTGATAAATTAAATGAGGGATATGACTTGGTTTCCGGTTACAAAAAAAACCGACATGATCCCATAAACAAAACCATCCCATCTCGCATTTTTAACTACCTGGTGAGAAAAACTACTGGTGTTTCTTTGCATGATATAAATTGTGGGTTAAAAATATATCGCCAGGAAGTTACTCGCAGCCTGATCCTATATGGAGAGTTGTATCGTTTCATACCGGTGCTCGCAGCCAGTGCAGGATTCAATATCACCGAGATTCAGGTTAACCATCGTCCGAGAAAATACGGAAAAAGTAAATTCGGCGCCAGTCGTTTTGTGAGAGGATTATTAGACTTGTTGACTGTTATAGTTCAGACAAAATTTATTCGCCGTCCCCTTCATTTTTTTGGTCCGACCGGTATCCTTTCAATTACAGCTGGAACGATTATCTGTTTATACCTTTCATATATCCGCATCTTTGACCATCAATCAATCGGAAAACGACCCTTACTTTTGTTGGGTATTTTTTTGATCATCGCCGGTATCCAGATCATTTCAACGGGTATAGTTGCCGAAATTATCACTTATTACTACCAACGGAACAATGCAAACCGGCATGAAAATTAAAGACATTACTCGTAGCAAATTTTCGAAAACAACTTTAACAATAATTAAATTGCTTTTCGTTTTTTTACCGCTTCTAATTATTACACACTATCTACAAGGTAGTTGGTACCAGTTATCTCAACATTTAGCACTGATTGATTGGCGTCTGGTTATTATTGCCTGGATTTTTTTTGTCATTTATTATTTGGCCAGGTCGCTATCCTGGAAATTATTAATCAATAACTTGGGGCAACCCCTTGATTGGAAATCGGCCAATCATGTTTGGTTTTGGTCTGAACTTAGTCGGTATTTACCGGGAAATATCTGGTCCATGTTGGGGCGCGTCTATCTCGGCCAACAACAAGGAATACCTAAAAAAACCGTCGCTACGAGCCTGTTGTTGGAGATAATTTTCCTAGTCAGGGGAGCGTCTGTCTTTTTCAGTTTTTTTTGGGGATTATTGCCGTATCACAATAGCTCATTGGCACACTGGCTATGGCTGATTGTTATTCCGATAATAGTTCTTTTAGTTTCGCCGAACCTGTTAATCGGGCTAATTAACAAACTGTTAAAATTATTGAAAAAATCACCTCTGAGCTTATCTCTTCGCCGACTGAACCTTCTAGGATTATTATTACTCTATCTACTAGGTTGGTGTAGTTACGGCATCGCTTCGCTCATAACTCTCAAAGCGTTAATAGGACCAATTAATGTTTCAATCTTCTGGATGGTCTCAGCGTTTGTTATAGCTTGGTTAATTGGGTATTTAAGCTTAATCACTCCGATGGGACTTGGTGTCAGGGAGGCCGCAGCCGTGGTTATCCTGTCTCCCATAATATCAGCCGGAGCAGCCAGTATGGTCGCCATTGCCACCCGTGTTATGGTAATTTTAAGCGAACTGTCGATATTGGCAGTATTAGCCATCGTCAGGTTAAATTTACGGTCGGCCTTTAAGTCAGTAACTGGACTAGTCAAAAAATACTGGCCCGAATTAATTTTAATCATCGCTTCTATCGCTTTCTTCGTTTTTTTCTCCGCTTATTCTGTTGCCAGGCAGAATAACTTCACCACCGGACAATTTGATCTGGGGATAATGGATCAGGTAGTTTGGAACACCGCACATGGACACTTTTTCCAGCTTACCCAGCCTGGAGGAACGACAACTATTTCCCGGTTTGATATACATGCCGATTTGCTGCTTGCGATTATCTCACCGCTATATTGGATAGTTTCATCCGCCAAAACCTTATTAATACTGCAGGTTTTAGTAATTGTTCTGGCCGTTATTCCATTATATTTACTTGGAAAAGATTTCCTTAAAAATCGTCAACTAGCGATGATGATCGGTCTGCTATATCTGCTGTACCCGCCAATGCAACACGCGATCGGTTTTGACTTCCATCCGGTTACTCTGGCCACTTCGTTAATCATATTCACTTTTTATTTTCTTTATCGTCGCCAGTACTGGTGGTATGCGATTTTCGCGATTCTGACCGTATCTACCAAAGAAACGGCGGCTTTATCAGTGATAATGCTCGGTGTTTATGCCCTGATTATCAAACGCGACCGTCTTGTCGGATGGCTGACAATTTTTCTAAACATGGCTTGGATTTATATTTTGCTATGGCAAATTATGCCCCACTTTAGAGGGTCTGGTGAGCAAAATGCTTCAGCTTTCTTATTATATTATAGCCAATTTGGCTCCACGCCCGGACAAATCCTTCATACGATTTTTTTTAGACCTGAAGCATGGCTTAAATATTTATTTACCCGTAACAACATCAGATATCTCGGTCAATTACTGTTGCCGCTAGCCTTTATCCCTGTTGCAAGCCCGATCATCTTACTGGCCATACCAGAATTATTGATAAACACATTGAGCAATAACCCACACATGACAACAATTTCATTTCAGTACACAAGCATCGTAACCGCTTTTGTTTTCCTTGCATTTATTTTTGGACTACGAAATCTACTGAATCTTTGGAAAAAGCCTCATCAATTAAAAATGGCAACGACTGTTATCGTTATTTCATTGGTTCTTTGTTCACTGTTCAGTTTTCGCCAATGGTCAATTATTTCTCCGTTTCGAATCAACTATTACAGTGTCTTTACCGATAATCTCAGCCCTTCCGCCACAGCCGAAGTAAATTACCTCGCTCAGACCATTCCGTCAGCCGACTCGGTATCAGCAACTGAAACTATTTTGCCGCATTTTGACGAAAGAGCTCATGCTTATCTCGCTCCGGCCGGCTTTAACTTAGCCGATTACATAATTATTCGACCTGGAGACGACCCTCAACTAACAGTTCCCCTGTCTTTATTGCAGACCAAAACCACTTCTTTGGCAGGAAATCATAATTTTTCATTGATATTTAAAACAAATGATTTGTTAGTTTATCGAAAAGACAGTCATGACTAAAAAACGCTCTCTTGTTAATTTATTCCTGATAAGTGCTGCGATAGTCTTCCTCTTGGCTCAGTTAATTGTTCAAATTCAACTAGCTCGTCATGACTCTGAAACTACCGATGAGGGAAGTCATCTTAATGCTGGGTATTCGTATGTGATCACCGGAGACTTCAGATTCAACTCCGAACATCCACCATTGACTAAAGAATTGGCTGGTCTGGCTATTCTACACTTGAACCCAAAAACAACGACTGAGATGAATAAATTGTTTCAAAGATCGGGTAATTTTTTTTACGACCCTTGGCACGAAAATCTCAGCTCCTCGGATATTCTTCTATATAAGGCGGGCAATAATCCTCAAACGTTATTGTTCTGGGGCAGAGTTCCTTTTGTCTTCATTACCTTAATCCTTGGTCTGGCTATATTTTTCATCGCCTTAAAAGAGTGGGGCGTCGGGCCAGCTTTTCTGGCTACTGCGTTATATACACTGGACCCAACCGTTAGTGCTCATGGGCACTTAATCAACACCGATATACCGGTCGCACTAGGTTACTTATTAATGATTTATGCCTCGTGGCAGTTTTTTCGTCGGCCGAATTGGTGGAGAGCTCTTTGGCTCGGTTTCGTTTTTGGTCTTGCCTTATTAACCAAATACACGGTCGTTATAGCTTTTCCCGCTTTCCTCATCCTTTATTGCCTATCATGGTGGCGGGCTGGGAAAAGAAGATATGGATTGATCGCTCTGCCGAAATTATTATTAGCCATGGTTATTATGATTTTAACCATTTGGGCCGGTTACGGTTTTCATGACAGAGTCGCCCCGCCATCACCTGCTTTTGGTGCGGAAATGCAATATGCTGACAATCATGGAGGAACAACAATCGGATTTCGTCCACCATCGGTAATTTCAATTAAGGACAAAGTCTACACCGACCTGAGACCGGTTATTGATTTATTCCCTGGCGACTTTGTTAAGGGTTTATACATGGTCATTGAACACGGTGGCAGCGGACAAAAGGAATTTTTATTTGGTAAAATTTCTACTCACGGTGTTTGGTATTACTTTCCCCTAATCAGTCTGATTAAAACTCCCATCCCGACCATTATCTTCGGGCTACTAGCTACATATTGGTTGGTCAAAAGACGACCGATTAATTGGCCGATTATTTACCTGTTAATTGGAGGAGCGGTGTTTTTGTTTGTCGCCATGTTTTCTAAAGCAGATCTAGGCATACGTTATATTTTACCAGTTTTGCCGCTAGCTATTTTGGTAATTGCGGCCGGTTTCTGGCCTTGGCTGGAAACCGGTAACCTGGCTATAATTACCACTTCCATTCTCTTGTCTTGGCTGCTCGTCATCTATTTATTTTCTTATCCGTCCTACATGGGATATTTTAATAATTTTATTGGCGGATCAAACCAAGGATACTTGGTACGCAGTGATTCCGATGTCGATTGGGGACAGGATATCGGCAGGATCGCTTCGTACCTGGACACTCATCATATCAACAAAGCATATATTGATTATGACTGGGATGGTGCCTCTGCACTAAATTATTATTTAGGGCTAAACCGTTGGCAACCGCTGTCTGATTGGAAACCTGGACAAAGCGGGTATGCCGGCTTTAGCGGATCAGCATACGAGATTAACAAAAACGATCATTTTCTTAAAAACCCCAGTTTGTGCACCGATTTACAACACATTACCCCAAGTGTTTTAATCTGTCAGCTGCATTAATATATCTTCAGAAACCAAGGTTTTCTTTGACCAAAATCATTGTAATTCGGTCGGGCTTAGACTCAGAATTTATTATTAATAATTTTCTTGCCACAGTATGCATACCATAGGACTCGAACAAACGCTTATCTTCTAATGGAATGACGTATTCTTGCAAACGAACCATGGCTTGTTTCATGTCCTTAACAATTTTCTGGACCCCAACAATCCAAACTACGTGAGCCGCTGAAAAAGCATATGGGCTGATTTGACTTCCTGAATTAGAGGCAACCAGGACTTGACCTTCTTCAGTAACCGCATGGACACTTCCCAAAACATAATCAGGGGCACTGTTGATTCTTCTCGCCTGATCTCTCCGCTCATTTTCTGCGAAAGCATTGACCTTCTTTTTTAGAGAAATCAGATCCGTAGAATGTTCGATCTCTTCTTCAAGACCTATTTGTTTCAAAGTAACCGAGCTAACCGTCATAACGGTCGAATCTTTTTTGATCATCTCTAAAGCAAGTTTTTTTGCCTCTTGTCCATTCTCCGCCAATACGGTTTTAATTCCGTTTGCCTCCAGAGATTTTCTTGTTTTTTCTACAACATGATCATCGGGTAAAATATTTTTCATCATGTTGACATCCTAATCCACATAATTTATTTTGTAAAGTAATTACAGAAAGTATAGTATGTATCATACCGAGTGCGGGTTGGAAAAAACTCTCAAAGTAATCGGCGCAAAGTGGACTATTTTAATTTTAAAAGAATTATGTGTTGAAAAACAAAAACGTTTTGGCCAAATTTTAAATTCGTTACCCGGAATCAGCCCCAGGACTCTTTCACTTCGACTGGATCAATTGGAACGTGCCGGGGTTATTAAGCGTCAGGCTTTCGCCGAGGTGCCTCTGCGCGTTGAATACTCATTAACCGATAAAGGAGAGTCGCTGCGAGAAATTGTAGACACAATGAAACATTGGGGTGATAATCATCAATAAATCACGATACATGTATCATTTTCGTATCAGATAAAAAAATCCTTGTCCATAAATTAAACAGGCAAGGATTATTCAAGCTATTTATTCCACCTCAGGCCGTTAGCCTGGCCGTGCTTGATCAGCCAGGCTGCTTGATTGGATCGGCCGGTCATGTTATCAAACACAACCGATCCGATCCAAGATGCGATTAGCAACATCGCAGCAACAAACTTGGCCGGGGTCGTCGCCAGCATTACACAACTTACCGGTACATAAAATACCAGCACTGGCACAACCAGTAAATTGTGAAAGCTGTCTCCCCAATACTTCAGGCAGGTCTTCGTGACTGACTGCCAGGCAACACCAGCCAATACTGCTACGACTAAGAAGGCCGGAGCGGCCCCTGCAAGCCAGTTCGGCACAGCCAGGTGAGCAGCCAGAGCCGGTATGATCGCCAACAACAGGTCTGCCCAGCTCGACAGACATACATTGTATGCCCGTCCCTCTCCGACTTTTCTGGCTAACAGCACCATTCCGACTGACCAGAACGACACCGTTGCCCATATGACTAACGATGACTGTTGTAACAAAATCATTCATTTCACCCCCTTATTTTAAATTGCTTTAATAACCATATAATACAATAAATAATTAATTTTGTCAATTAAAATTGGGGGTTAATCAAAATGTGTCGATAATTTGTCTTATCAGTTGCGATTGATTACAATGAGCGCAGAATGAATACGGATAGCCAGAAAAAAACTCTTACATTTGATAACGTTAGTAAAACATACGGTGATATCACTGCCTTAAACAAGCTAAGTTTTTCAATCGCTGAAGGAGAATTGTACGGTCTGATCGGTCCGAACGGAGCCGGTAAAACCACCAGCATTCGCCTGCTGTTGGGCCTGGAGAGACCATCTGAGGGTAGAATTGAGATATTAGGACATTCCCCTAGTAACAGAGCTCACTATTCTGAAATTGGTTACATGCCTCAGGAAACATCTTTGTACATTGAGTTAACGGTTGAAGAAAATCTCGAACTGTTTGGTCGACTTTATGGACTGGATAGATCGGCTCTAAAAAATAAGATCTCCGAATTGTTGGCCTTTGTCGAATTAACCGAGCGCCGAAAAACAGTTGTTGCGAATCTATCCGGCGGAATGAAACATCGTGCATCTTTAGCCGTCGCACTATTACCTGAGCCGAAATTATTGATCCTAGACGAACCGACCGTCGGAGTTGACCCTGAATTAAGACAAGGATTTTGGTCACGCTTCGCCGAGATGCAGAAAAAGGGAATCACTATCCTAATTACGACTCATTATATGGATGAAGCGGCTCATTGCCATCGTGTCGGCCTGATTTCTTCTGGACATTTGATCGCCCAGGGTACTCCGAATGCTTTATTGAAAGAAAGCCAAGCCAAAAACTTGGAAGAAGCCTTTTTAAAACTAATTAAACGAGAAGCGATAAAATGAGCCTAAAACGCACTTTGGCAATCACTAAAAAGCAATTCTTGTCCATCGGTCATGACCCGCGATCTCTGGCATTAATGATTCTTGCACCGATTATGGCGATGCTTATCTTTGGGTTTGCTTTTGGCACACAGCCCGAACATGTTAAGGTGGTCATAGTCAATCACGACCATGGAACCTTAGCCAGCCAGTTCATCAATAAAATAAACCATACCGATCTAGATATCACAACCTCAACAAATAAGTCCGAGGCGAAAAATCAAGTCAAAAACGGTCAGAGTGTTGCAGCGATTATTTTTCCAAATGATTTTACCGCCGATGCTCTGCCGAGGTTAGCACCGCGCGGAGGGCAATTGCTGCCACCCAAAGGCACGAAAATCACCGTTTTTCTTGACACTACCGACCAACAATTATCTGCGGTGGTTAATTCTTCTCTGGCAGCTGCGAGTCAAAAAATGGAATCCGGCTCTGGATCCAGCCTACCGATTACCTTCTCCACGGATTATGCTTTTCCGAAAGCAAAGGATGCCGGGTATATTAATTATTTCGCGGCCGGAATTATGGTCTTTGCGATTACTGTTTTTACAACCCTATTAACTCTATTGGCATTTGTCGGCGAGCGCACCAGCGGAACCTTGGACAGGCTGAGAATAACTCCCGCCAATGAAACGGAAATTGTTGTCGGCTATGAATTGGCGTTCGGAGCAATTGCCGCAGTCCAGGGCATACTGCTTCTGGCTGTGGCTTATTTTGTCTATCATATCCTAATTATCGGTTCGGTATTTTTAGCCGGCTTACTGATCGTCCTGACCGCCATAGATGCCCAAATCATCGGTGTTTTGATCTCTGCTGCCGCGAAGCGTGAGAGCCAAGCTGTGCAATTTTTGCCGTTTATTATTTTCCCGGTGTTTTTGCTATCCGGTATTTTTATTCCGGTGCAATCGTTGCCCAATTGGTTAAGACCTTTTTCGTACGTCCTACCAACCACTTGGGCAATTGACGGTATTCGAGATGTTCTGTTGCGCGGCTGGGGATTGTCTCACATTTGGCCACACTTACTGATTCTCTTGGGGTTCGCCGTGATTTTGAGCACATTGGCAATAGTCGGTTTAAAAAGAAACAGACAATGACAACTGCTAAGAGTGTATCATGGATCACTGAAAAAATAGATCTGTCTGCTGATTCTCTATCCGACAAACAACAGGTCTTTCTGCAACATTATCTGGGTACTGACAAAAAATGCTTTGGTTTGAGTGCCAAAAAACGAGATCTGATTTTACGCCAAGCAAAATCCCTATCTTCCTCGGAAACAATCGAGCTAATAAATTATTGCTTTGCCTCTAAAATATTCGATTATTTCAATTTCGCCGGCAGGCTACTCTCGCAATCTCCGTCGGTCAAGTCTCAGTTGACAGAGAGCGATCTGAAAACCTGGATTTTGAGAACCCAGGGTTGGGCTGAAATCGATTCGATATGCCAATCTCTTTTTTCGGCCGATGAAATTATTGCATTTTGGCCGAAGTGGCAAAAAATAATACTGGATTTTTCCAAAGATGAACATATCCAATTACGTCGTGCGAGCCTGGTTCTACAAACAAAATCGGTTAAACAATCGGACGATACCCGCTTGCGTCAATTGGCTTTTATTACTATTGAACGATTGAAACGGGAGCATGAAATTCTTGTTACCAAGGCTGTTTCCTGGCTATTACGCAGCCTGGCGACACAAGATTCGGCTTCAGTAAAACAATACTTGGAAACAAACAAAAACAGCCTTCCCGCTATCGCCTATCGAGAAACAATAAGAAAAATAACAACCGGAAAAAAATAATCTCAACACCTCCAACCAACAAAAGTCAAGATTAATTAATAAGATTTAAGCCGATCGATATTTTAGAAAAAAGTTTTAATTAATCAAACAATCATTCAACAGAAGGCCTGACTTTTCCCGACTGGCTAGATAAGCATCGGCAAGAAATCGGTAGGTATGGCCGACTTCCAATTGCGTTAGTCCGTTTATCTGACAGTTAAGATTATATGTCGTATCGGTTTTAATTGCGACTATGGTTTGATTGTTTTTAACCGACAGCCCGATTACCTGACCGGTAAAAATAACAGTATTTTCCCTAAAGCTACTGTAATAATCATCATTTTGCATCGCCCTAGTCAACTGATCGGGAGTCGTTTTTCGCATGCTCAAATGATTCAAGGCATAATAATCGCCTAAATAAAAACAAAACATACCCACAAAAATGACAGCCAACACGATTACCAGAACAATAACCAGTGCCCGTTTTTTAATCAATTTACTTCCGGCAGCGGATCCGACTATGAGATATCCTTCTTTTTTTCATCAAATTCTTTTTTGTCGATTTCTCCCTTGGCGTAACGTTCTTTCAATATCTCCAAAGCTGAATCGGTACTATTTTTAAAATGATGATCGAGATGCTGATCACCGGCAATCCAATAGCGAATCGCGGCAATAATTAAGACAATAACAATTATCCAAAACACGATCATCACCAAACCTCCGATTAGGCTCACACCGGCCAAACCACCTCCCCAACCGTCCATTGTTGATCCGTTATACCACCACATATTACCTCCATATTTTTTTATTTTCTCACAATTTGGCTCGTCTCAATAGCTGGGCATTAAAGGCGACGACAACAGTAGAGACTGACATCAGTAACGCTCCAATAGCCGGGGATAACACGATACCGTAACTGGCTAATACTCCAGCAGCTAAAGGAATACCAATGATATTATAACCGGTTGCCCACCAAAGATTCTGACTCATTTTGCGATAGCTTGCCCGAGACAATCGAACAATCTTTGCCACGTCTTGAGGATCGCTTTTGACTAAAATTATTCCAGCGGACTCAATGGCCACATCGGTACCTGCCCCGATAGCGATACCAACGTCAGCCTGCATTAAAGCCGGAGCATCATTAACGCCATCGCCAATCATGGCAACTCGCAAACCTTTTTTCTGCAGCTCTTTGATCTTATTAACCTTGTCTTCCGGCAAGACTTCGGCAAAATATTCTTTAATTCCAAGTTTATCGGCAACCTGTCTGGCAACCCCATTCGAATCACCGGTAATCATCGCCACTCTCACCCCCAAACGATGAAGATCGGCTACCGCTTTTTGCGATTCCTCACGAACGGTATCGGCAGTCAGGATTACTCCCAATATCTTTTTATCACTCACGAGATAAGTTATCGTTTGCCCTTTAGCTTCTGCTTCCTCTGCTCTTTGTCTTGTTTCCTGATCGGTTTTGATTTCATATTTTTCCAATAATTTCGGTCCGCCCGTAAACAGTTTCTGTCCATCGATTTCGGCCTCGGCTCCAATACCTTTTATCGCTTTAAATAACCGGGCCGATAAAAGAGATATTTTCTCCGTTTTAGCCTTATTCACAATTGCCTTACCGATTAAGTGTTCGCTTAAAACCTCCATAGATGCGGCCAATTGAATTACCCGACGATTATTAACATTTTCTGATCCGTATACTTCGGTTACGCCCTGTATACCTGAAGTTAAAGTGCCTGTTTTATCGAAAAGTGCGATTTGGATATTTCTGGCAGATTCCAAAGACAAACGTTCTCTGATCAGCAAACCGTTCTTTGCTCCGAGTGAAGTGGAAATCTGGGTGACCAACGGCACCGCTAAACCAAGGGCATGAGGACAGGTTATGACCAAAACCGTCACCGCCAAACTCATGGCAAACGGCCAGCCTTTACCGTCCGCCAACCAACCGATCAGAGTAATCAGACTGACCGATAACGCTACAACGGTCAAATAAAAAGCTGCTTTATCTGCCAATATCTGGCCACGAGAACGCGATGCCTGCGCTTCGGCTACTAAACGCATGATTCCAGCCAAGGCAGTCGAATCACCTATCTTACTAACCTTAATTTTTAATGACCCGTCTCCATTCACCGTACCGGCAATTACCGAATCATTTTCTTTTTTGCTCACCGGTTTTGATTCACCAGTAATCATCGATTCATTAATCGTTGATTGACCGTTAATAATTCGACCATCGGCCGGCACTTTGGCCCCCGGCCTGACTAAGACCAGGTCACCGGCTGCTAATTCGGATAGAGCAATCTTTTCAGTGGTTCCGTCAATCAATCGTTCGGCGGTATCCGGCAACAGCTTGGCCAGTTCCTGCAGTGATCCTTGAGCAGCACTGACCGAGCTCATTTCCAACCAGTGGCCGAATAACATAATTACGATTAGAGTCGTTAACTCCCAGAAAAATTCATTGCCCCCGGTCAAAAACGATGAAGCCAAACTGTAAATGTATGCGGCGATAATTGCAACCGAAATAAGGGTCATCATTCCCGCAGCTCTGTTTTTTAATTCGACGATAGCCCCTTTTAGAAAAATAGTTCCGCCGTAAAAAAAGACAATGGTGCCAAAAAATAGTGGGATAAACGCGGATCCGACAAACGATGGCGGGGAAAAATGTAGCCATCGGCCAATCAGCGGAGTGTAAAGAACCGCCGGTACGGTCAGGACCAGATTAATCCAAAATAAACGGCGAAAGGCATCTGTCGAATGCCTCTGATGATTTCGATTATCATGATTGCCATGGGTCATTTGGTCTGGGTCGCGACGGTCACAGTTATGATTGGGTAGATGATGAGAGCAATAATTATGAACGACGCCATAATTATCTTTGGTTGAAGCCTCTGCAACCATACCGCATACCTCACATTGTGGCATTTAATCCCTTCTTTATATTCTTTTTATGACATCTTGTAACTCGACCAATTTTTTCTCTCTTTCTTTGGCGTCGTTTCCACGTATTGCCTCCGCAACGCAGTGGTCAATGTGATTGGAGATTAATTTTTCATCTATTTTTTTAATTGCCGCGATTACACCAAGATTTTGATTGACAATATCAATGCAATAAGCATTATTTTCAACCATTTTTTTGACGCCTTGCAAGTGTCCGATCAAATAATTAAATCTATGAATCAATTCTTGATCACTCGACCATTTGAGATTCGACATTTTTCTCTTTCTCTTTTCTTTCCTGTTTTTGTTCTTTTTGATCTTTGTTTTATCATACCACTTGTGTCAATACCCCTGGTATGGGGGTATTGTAATTACCTCGGGATTTTATATTTTAAACTTAAAGAATCGGCGGAACTGGAGTAATCCATACGCCCAAGTTATTAGCTTCTCACTTTTCATTAATTGTTTGGCGGTGGAAAGTGATTCTTTAAGAAATTGTAGTGTGCTTTGGATTAGTAGGTTGCCGACGTGAGTTAATTTGGCAATGACAAAAACAATCTCAAATAAAAATTCATGCCCGGTATTAAAAAATATTTATTGTGATAAATTGAAAACAAGCGAGGTAGTTTGTATATTCCGGACCTGCTTTATATGTGGTGGTACATTGCCATAACAAAATGGCCGGTTTGGGTTTTACCGACTCTGGCTGTTTTTATCGCAGCGGTGGTCCCATTTATTATTCAAAAACGAAAAGAAGGATTGCATTGGTCTGTATCCTGGTCCGATACTGTCGGTGGGGCGTGCGAATTTTTGATCCTACTGATCGGTATATCCTATCTTCACAACACTCCAGAACCGATTTGGCTACAAAACTACAAATTAT
>DAHXOW010000023.1 GCA_027364665.1 bacterium
GCAATTAATGGTTTTGGAAGAATTGGGCGCAATGCTTTGAAAATTGCGATGACAAAACCGGCATAATCTAAAGCCTTTTCACTCGTCTGAACAATCACTGGAGCCATGGATTCTTCTGCAGCCTGAATCACCGCCTCGGCCGTTTCCAAGTTTACAACGTTGAATGCTCCGATAGCATAACGGCCCACAAAGGCGGCTGGCACGATATCATCTAAGGTTACCAGCATTACCCCTCCATCATTTTATTTATTGTAACAGATCATTTAATCGAATAACACCGGTCAATGGATCAAATGGTTTGTTGAAAATTGCCGAGTGGACTACCACAGCATCAGCTACGGAAACCTTAGAAATCGTTTGCTCATTAATTCCACCATCAACTTCCAACCACAACTGCGGAAAACGTTCAGAAACAATTTTCAATTTCGGTAATACCTTTGGGTCAAATATCCTACCCGAAGCTCCCGGCTCAACAGACATTAGTAATACCGCTGATATCCTTTTATTAAATTTTTCTAAAAGTTCCAATTCTGTATCTGTTTTGAAAGCCAGACCAATCTTAAGATTCAATTGAAAACCTTTTTGTAAAGCCACCTCAATTTGCTCGACCGGAATTTCAGCGGAGATAAAAACGTATCGAATCAGCTTGTTCTGTAGATAATAGAACAGATAGCTAGGATGATAAACCATCAAATGGATATCATAGCGCTGACCATCTAATAACAGTTGATCCAGGTTTAACGGGCTTGTTTGGTCAACAAATCGGCCGTCCATCACGTCAAGATGAACTATAGGAACACGCCCAGCAACCTTAGTCGTCTGATCAGCCACTTCTTCCGGATTATTTCCCAATATCGATGGAATAATCTCCATCTAAGATTCCTCTTATCATTTTAATATCTGTCCAATCTTTGTTAAACGTCTAACATGCCTTTCCAAACCACTGAAATTTGTATTTAACCAAACTTTTGTTATTTCTTCCGCTGCTTCATTTGATAAATAAGCAGCTGCCAAACACAAAATATTAATGTCGTCATCTTCTCTGGATCGTTTGGCCATTTCTAAATTCCAAACCTGACCGGCAAGAACCCCTTCAAATCTATTCGCCACCATGCACATCCCAATCCCAGTAGCACAAATTAAAATTCCGCGACGCTTTTCTGGATCTAACGAGACGGCTCTTGCAACAGGTTCAGCATAGTCAGGATAATCAACCGGTCCGGGACTACTCGGTCCAGCATCTTCAACAATATAATCCAAACGTCTAAGCATAAAAGCTAACTGCTCTTTAAGCTGATAGCCTTCATGATCACTGCCAATATAAATTATCGGTTGATCGTTCATACTAATTTTAGTATAACAAAAAAACCGAACTCCAGTACAACAGATCGGTTTAAAACTGGCGCGAGCGACCGGATTTGAACCGGCGACCTCCACAGTGACAGTGTGGCGTTCTAACCAACTGAACTACGCCCGCTTATAACTAAAAGATTATAACAAAAATTAACGAAAGATCCAAACCAATGCTTGTGATCTCCAAATAGTAAAATCACTGCTACCGCGAATATTTTCAACCTGAATCAGCTCCCAACCATATTGAGTACGAATAGGTCCAAGCAACGCGCCTTTTTTCGCTGAGAAAACAGCGTCTTCAAACGGTTTAACTGTCTGACCCCTACTAATATAACCTAATTCACCGCCTTGATTTTTACTAGCCGTGTCCTCGCTGTCTTTTTCAGCCACGCTTGCGAAACTCTGCCCTCCTTTAATAAGAGTTAGGTCAGCCTGTGCTTTTTGTTTGGCTTGATTAACTGTTTGTTGATCAGCATTGGCCGCGACTTTAATCAGGATATGCCTTACTTCCACCTGGCGCTACAGTTGCTTATTCTTCAGATCGGTCTGTAGCTTCTGTTTCAATAATTGTTGATAAATAAGTGGTTTGAATTGATCTTGAGTCAGGCCATACAAATCGGATAGAACTTTATTAACTTCATCTTGACCGTTTTTCTTAATTAATTGTTGGTAGGCCTGATTAACCTCATCGTCAGATACGGTAATATGGTTTTCTTCGGCATGTTGATCAGCAATTTTTTGCTCTATCAATTGATTTAAAATCTGATTATTCAAATCTGGCTGACTGTATGATTGTTTACTTGCCTGGTAAAAATGTTCTGTATAATTCCTGGTAAAATTATAATCGCTGTACCAGATAGGTGACCAATTAACCATCGCGACAGGGTA
>DAHXOW010000034.1 GCA_027364665.1 bacterium
ATTATTGGGGAAACAACCAATATCTTGATTGATGACTCGGGTTATCCTGGATTGATAATTAAGAATTCGTTACACGGAGAAAGGGTTATTTCAGAATCAAAAGTTACCTTAATTGAATTTTTCTCGGGAAATATAATCCAAAACGCCGTTCACTCAACGATTAGAAGAGGGCTTACCGGATTAGAATGGGCGGGGGGTTTGCCAGGTACAATCGGCGGAGCGATTTACGGCAATGCCGGGGCTTTTGGCGGAGAAATGAAAGACCTAACGGTTGAAGTCAAAAGTCTTAATTTGACTGATCAACGAATAACAAATAGAAACAACGAGCAATGTCATTTTTCTTATCGTGATTCTATTTTTAAAACCAATCCTTTGGAATTCATTGTCTCGTCGATTTTAAAATTTAGAACCGGTGATTCTGATGTGTTAGAAAAAACAGTTAAGGAAAAAATTCAGTACCGTCAAAACCGTCAACCACTGGAATACCCCAGTTTAGGCAGTACTTTTAAAAACGTCCCAATTGAGCTTGCGCCAGCCAAAACAGTTGCCGAGTGCCAATCAGTGATCAAAACAGATCCTTTACCCGTAATTCCGGTAGCTCATTTAATCAACGAAGCAGGATTAACAGGTCAGAAGCGAGGTGGAGCAATGATTTCAACAAAACACCCCAATTTCATTGTTAATCTTGGTGAAGCCACTTCGGCCGATATTCTACAGTTAATTGAATTGGTACAGAAAGAAGTTTTTAATCGTTTTGGCGTTGCTTTGCAACTCGAGATTCGCTACTTACATTAGTCAGCCATTGCAATAATCCTCTGACCCCAAAGCCTGTCGCTCCGGCCGGCAAGAAACTATCTAATGATTTACGATTGAAACTTGGACCAGCAATATCCAAGTGAGCCCAAGGAGTTTTTTTAATAAAACGTTGAAGGAATAAACCTCCCATGATTGCTCCCGCAAATTTGCCAGATTGGACATTAGCCATATCAGCTATTTCACTTTTCATCATCTCTGCATACGCAGCGAAAAGTGGTAACGGCCAAATCGCTTCTCCCTGGTCTGCGAATGCTCTCTCCAAATCGTTGCGCAATTCCAGATCATCGGTCATTAAACCCGCCACTCTTTCTCCCAATGCCACTAAGCAAGCTCCTGTCAATGTCGCAAGGTCAACAATCTGATCGACATCTAGCGTTTCTGCATAGGCTAAAGCATCCGCCAAAATCAACCTGCCCTCCGCATCAGTATTCAACACCTCAACAGTTTGACCATCATACATCTTTAAAATGTCACCTACTTTTACCGCATCAGCAGAAATCATATTTTCCACACATGGAATAATTCCATGAACTTCACAATCGATTTTTAAATCGTTTAGGACGCTAAATACCGATAAAACGTCCGCAGCGCCAGCCATGTCGGATTTCATATCAATCATCGCTTCGGCGGGTTTCAGTGATAACCCACCAGAGTCAAAAGTGACACCCTTACCCACTATAGCTATTCGTTTTTTGTTTCCACCACGATACACCATATGTAATAAGTAGGGCTCGTTCTTTGATCCGGACGAAACTCCTAAAATTCCCCCTGTCTTCATACTGACCAAAGCGCTTTTATCAAATATCTCTAGCTCAAATTTTCCCTTTTGGCTGATCTCTTGCGCTTTATTTTTCACATCTCTTGGAGACATGTCACTGGCCGGCATATTAACCAAATCACGGGCCAAAAATGCCGCTTGGCAATATATTTTGACTTCTTCAATTCGCCTTCGTGTTTCCTCAATTTTACTGTCGTTATTAACGATTAAGCCAACATTATCAATAGACAACGGCTTATCGTCTTTTTTTGTCTTATAATCAGGAAATTGATAATCTCCTAAGATCAAGCCCTCTATTATCGCTTGAACTGTCTTTGACACATCTTCCTGACTTTTGAAATATTCAATAAATATTGTTATGTCTTTATAATTCCCCATACGGGCGGCTTGACAAATTTGGCCGCCGATCGTTCTAAGCTGATCACTATTCAGAGACTGATCGCCTTGACCCAAAGCCAGTCCGGCATTTCCTCTATCGTCTAAAAAAAATACCTGACTTCCTAGTTTAGTCGGGGCATTGAGTGATTTTGGCAACGCCAAACCAACCTGTAGGCCAAACGGCCGATTAACAATTTCTATTTTCATTACTGATTCCGTCTAGCTGATTCATATCTTCGATTTATTTCCTTCCAGTTTAAATTATGCCAAAAAGTATCTAGATAACTAGCCCGGTCTGATCCAAAATCAATAAAATAAGAGTGCTCATAAACGTCAACGGGCAGGATCGGAAAACTGCCCCAAACTCCACCTTGATTCTGGGCATCTGCGGTATAAATATGTAAACGGTGGTCTGAGTGATCCAAGGCAAGAATTGCCCATCCTCTAGCCGCCATGGCACAAGCCTTAAATTCAGAGTAAAAACGGCCAACACTACCAAATTGGTCATTTATATCGCTAACGATTTCCCCTGAAGGATTCCCGTCACCGCCTAAAATTGAAAAAAATATCTGATGCAAAATCATTCCGTTTGCAGCGAAAGTTTCGTCTGTTTTTAAACCCCTTAACAAAGAATAAACCTGATTACCCGCTTGATAATCTTTCTCGCTCAAACCGGCCAATTTTTCTTCAATCTCATTACGTTTATTAACGTATCCGGCATACAATTTATCATGATGTATCTGATTTGTCCGATCAGAAATACCGGATAAACTATCCCATGGCAAAGGATCTGTTCTATGCATTATACCTCCTAATGTTTGAGTACCGACCTAATCATGTTACAGAATTTTAGTGATGCCAATCTAAAGATTGGCTGAATGAATTCAAAATAGGTAAAAATTTAGGGTATGCCATTAGAAGCGCTCCGGCAGCCGGCCTAAATTGTGGCTCTCTCCAAGAAAAATTCAATCCCATATCGGTAAGTAAACGCTGCAGGTGCTGCCTAAATTTTGGTTGTCCATACATCAAACGACCCGCGTAACTAATCACAAGATCATCATTTTCTGGCCAAAGTGACTCGGCCGCCCGAACTCGTTCTGCCAAGCATTTAGCTGCCTCATCCCTGATTCTAATCGATTCGCCGTCTCCCTCATCTGCTAAATCAAAAACGTTCATGGCGATTGAAG